>JBIIJA010000406.1:0-2579 GCA_044234195.1 Cyanobium sp.
CCGAAACCCAGCCAAGCGGTCACGGTGCTTGTGATCGGCAGCGATGCCAACACCGTCGGGGGTGCCACAAACGGTGCCGCACCTCCGGGCCCCGCCAATGGCGACACGGTACTGCTCGTGCGCGTCAATCCCCAGGGCCCATTGCAGGTGCTCCAGCTCCCCTCAGAATTGGCCCTGTCCCTGCCGGGGCAGCAAAGGCCCATCGCGTTGGGGGAGCTTTACAGGCAGGGAGGGGTGGCTCTCACGGGCGAAACCCTCAGGGAGCTGCTGAGCTTGGAGAGCACCTCCCCGGAGCGCTACATCGTGGTTCCACGTCAGGCGCTGCGGGATCTGGTGGATGCCCTCGGAGGCGTGGAGGTGAGTCCACCCCGCCGAATGAAATACCGAGATCAGGCGCTGAAATACACCATTGATTTGCAAAGTGGTCTGCAGCGTCTCTCCGGAGACAAGGTGGAGCAACTGGTGCGCTATCGCGACAAATGGCTGGGTGAGGCCGGACGGAGGGCCAACCAACAGCTGGTACTGGCCGGCTTGCAGGCCCAGATGGCCGCACCAGGGCAAGTGGCCCAACTTCCCAATTTGATCCCCGCTTGGATGGGGAAGGTGGAGACAAATCTGAGCCAGCAGGAGATTCTGAGCCTCCTGGCCGCCGCCTTGGACAACCCGAAGCCCGCTCAATTCCGCAGCTTGCCTTTGAAGCCGGCGACGAAGGAATTTGGGGAGTTGCGGCAGCTGGATCCGGCCGCAGCCAAGCCCCTCTGGCCCATGTTCTAAATCCCGTCCCCCTCCTGTTCTTGGGATGGGTTCTGCTCCCCCGTAGAAGGGGACCAGGGGAGATCCAGCAACGCCCAGCGTCGCAGCAGAAGTTCAGCCAGCTCGTGGGCCGAATCGCTCCCCTCAGCCACCGGGGCCTCCTCCAATCGCCCTAGCCAGGGGAGGCCATCCCTGCGGCGACTCTCGGCCTTCCAGGAGCCCCCCCACTGCAGCAAGCCCAGGAGTGGCACATGCCATTGCCTCAGCAGAGCGGTGGTGGAGGCCGCCGCTCCGCTGGAGATCTGGTGGGCACCAATGATCACAAGAGCGGGCTGGCACCAGGCCCCGAGGGCTTCGGCCCAAGTGCTGCCATCCGCCAGGGCTTGCCCCGGATCCAGGGGAAGGCTGGAGAGCCACCCCCCAGGCGTGCTCTGGAGGTGGCGGAGCTGTCGATGGGGGTCCGCCGGGTCGGCGATGGGTCGGTAGGGCAGGGCAAGAACGCGGGCAAAGCGGCGCGCCGCCAGCTCCGTTGGCCCATCGGCGGAACGGAAGGAAGCCTCAGAGCCCGATCCCACCACCACAACGCCCATCGGGGCGGACAGGGCCGCAGGGGCGGCCTCCCCAGGACTTGGCTGCATCAACGATCCCAATCGTGCTCCTGTGGTGGGTTGGGCCCCTTGAGGGCTTCAGGAGGGGCACGCTCCTACGATCTACTCTGCCGCGTGCAGCCATCGCCAGCCGTGACCACCTTCACCCCCACCGAACGGCTGGAGCCCAGTGGCACCCATTTGCAAGCCTCCAACGACAGCCGACGACTGCGACTGTTCAGCGGCAACTCCAATCCAGAGCTCGCCGGAGAAATCGGGGCCTACCTTGGAATCCCGGATGGACCAAGGGTGATCAAACGTTTCGCCGATGGCGAACTTTATATCCAAATTCAGGAATCCATCCGTGGCTGCGACGTCTTTCTCATCCAACCCACCTGCGCTCCAGTAAACGATCACCTCATGGAGCTTTTGATCATGGTGGATGCGTGTCGGCGAGCTTCAGCACGACAAATCACCGCCGTGATTCCCTATTATGGCTATGCACGAGCCGATCGTAAAACAGCCGGGCGCGAATCCATCACCGCGAAATTAATCGCCAATCTTTTGGTCAAATCAGGGGTGGATAGAGTGCTGGCAATGGATCTTCATTCATCGCAAATTCAGGGATATTTTGACATTCCTTGCGACCATATCTATGGCTCTCCAGTTTTGGTTGAATACCTCAGCACCTTGAAACTGGAAGACCTCGTCGTCGTCTCTCCGGATGTGGGCGGTGTGGCCAGGGCAAGAGCCTTTGCCAAAAAAATGAATGATGCTCCACTGGCGATCATTGACAAGAGACGATCGGAGCACAATGTGGCCGAAAGCCTGACTGTCATTGGCGATGTTTCCGGAAAAACAGCTGTTTTAATCGACGACATGATTGATACAGGCGGTACCATCTGCCAAGGGGCAAAGCTATTACGCCGGCGTGGCGCCTCTCGCGTGTTGTGTTGTGCCACCCACGCCGTCTTTTCCCCACCAGCCATTGAGCGCCTCTCCGAACCTGGTCTCTTCGAGGAGGTGGTCGTCACCAACAGCATTCCCGTGACACCTGATCGCATGTTCAGCCAACTCAAGGTGCTCTCCGTGGCCAACATGCTGGGGGAAGCCATCTGGCGCATTCATGAAGAAAGCTCCGTGAGCTCCATGTTTCGTTGAGCCGACGGGAGTGGCACGCATGACCTTTGCGCTCCGCCGGGCGACACACCTGCCCAGCAGCCATGGCCGCCGCTCTCT
>JBIIJA010000416.1:0-2576 GCA_044234195.1 Cyanobium sp.
CGTTTGCCCGCGACCAGTTTCCCGATCAGAAGTTCGACTACATCCTTGCCAACCCACCGTTCAATATTTCTGCTTGGGGCGGGGAGAAATACGAGAGTGATCCACGCTGGGTTTATGGGCGACCACCCGTAGGTAATGCGAACTATGCGTGGTTACAACATATGCTCTGGAAACTACGCCCTGGTGGTGAAGCAGGCGTCGTGCTGGCGAATGGATCAATGAGTTCCAACCAAAGCGCTGAGGGGCAGATCCGTGAAGCGATGGTTCGGGGTGATGTGGTTGAGGTGATGGTGGCGTTGCCTGGGCAGTTGTTCCTCAACACTCAGATTCCTGTTTGCCTCTGGTTCCTGACCAATGACAAGACCCAACGTGGGCGCGATCGTCGTGGAGAGACGCTGTTCATTGATGCCCGCCAGATGGGCACGATGAAGACACGGGTTGAGCGGGTGTTGACGGATGAGGATATTGAGAAGATCGCTGGCACCGTTCACGCCTGGCGTGGTGATGGCGAGGTGTCTGATGCTTATGAGGATGTCGCTGGATTCTGCTACAGCGCCAAGCTGGCGGAGATCGAGAAGAATGGTTTTGTGCTCACGCCTGGCCGCTATGTGGGTGCAGCAGAAGCTGATGACGATGATGAACCCTTTGATCAGAAGATGAAGCGCCTCTCGGCCCTTCTCAGACAGCAGCAGCAGGAAGGGGCGAAGCTCGATGCGGCGATTGCCCGTAATCTTGCCTTGTTGGGGTTTGCAGCCGAATGACACCAACCGCCGACATCCGCTGGCAACAACGGCTGAGCAACTTCGAGCGGGCCCTGGCGTTGCTGGGCGCCGCCCTGATAGATGGCCCCGCTGCCCTCAACCAGCTGGAAAAAGAAGGAGTGATCCAACGCTTTGAGTACTGCTTCGAGCTGGCCTGGAAGACCACGAAGGACTATATGGAGGCCAATGGCTTCCTGTTTGCGGTGGTGATGCCGCGTCAGGTGCTGAAGGAGGCCTATGCCGCCAAGGTGATCGGCGATGGTGCGGTGTGGATTGCTATGCTCGACCACCGCAATCTGCTGTCGCACACCTACAACCCAGCGGTGTTTGAGGAAGCGGTGACGGCGATTCACCAGCAGTATCTTCCGGCCATGGAGCAGCTATTCGGCTTCCTGTCCCAGGAGGCGAAACCATGACCCAGGCTCCCCTGGTGCCACGGGAACTGGAACTGGTTCGCTCGGTGCTTCGCCAGCATCCGGAGATCGAGAGCGCCACCCTGTTCGGCTCCCGCGCCAAGGGCACCCACAGCGTTCGTTCCGATGTGGACCTGGCCCTGGCCGGCCCCCTGGGAGCCCTTGGCGCCGCAGCGATCGCCGCTGAACTGGAGGACCTGCCCCTGCCGTACCGCTTTGATGTGCACGCCCTGGCGGCCATCACGCACGCGCCGCTGCTGGAGCACATTGCCCGAGTGGGCCAGGTGATCTATCGAAGCGGAGTGCAGCCGTGAGCCCAGAAGACAACCGCCACCTTGGCCATGCCCTGCAGGCCATCCGCTCTATCCACACCTACACCGCCGATGCTCCCTTGACGGAGCTGGAGTCCTTGCTTGAGGCGTGTGCGCGGCTGCGCGATTGGCAGCATCCGGTAGCGGTGGAGGAGCTGGTGGGATGTGCGGCTGGGGATCTGCAGGTGTGGCGGGGGAGGTTGATGGCGGGCATGGAACAGGCAGGGCGAGGGGGCGAAGTTGGATCAGCAGATTGCCGAGAACTTGAGGAGGTTGGGGTATGAGTTCTGAATGGAGAACCGTTCAACTATCCGAGGTCGCAAGTGAGGTGACCGTAGGTTTTGTTGGAACGATGGCGAATGAGTATATTGACTCTGGAATACCCTTTCTGCGCTCACTGAACATCGATAAGTTCAAAATAGATACTGCTGACATCAAGTATATTTCCCCTGATTTCCACTCCAGGATCTCAAAATCCCGCCTTAGACCTGGAGACGTTGTGATTGTAAGAACAGGAAAACCAGGCACCTGTGCCGTCATCCCTGATGATCTTCCCGAATCAAACTGCTCGGATCTTGTGATCGTTCGATGTGGCAGCGAGATTCTCAACAGATTTCTCTGTTATTACGTCAATAGCGCAGCATCAAATCACATTGCCGCTCACCTTGTTGGCGCTGTTCAGCAGCATTTCAACGTTGCCTCTGCCAAGGCAATGGAGATTCCTCTGCCGTCAATGCGAGAACAAAAATCAATCGCCCACATCCTCGGAACCCTTGACGACAAGATCGAACTGAACCGCAAGACCAACGAAACCTTGGAGGCGATGGCAAAGGCGCTCTTCAAGTCGTGGTTTGTGGATTTTGATCCAGTCAGGGCCAAGGCAGAAGGTCGCCCCACTGGATTGCCAGCAGAAATCGGCGACCTGTTGCCAGATTCATTTGAGGATTCGGAACTGGGTGAGATTCCGAGTGGGTGGAGCGTCGGTGAGATAGAGCAGATACTCAACCTCCAAAAGGATTCTCTCGATCCTGCCTCTGCGCCCGATGAGACATTTGATCATTACAGCATTCCCGCTTTCGACGCAGGAAAGT
>JBIIJA010000407.1:0-2572 GCA_044234195.1 Cyanobium sp.
CAAAACCCCTGATGACTGACAACAACCCTAAGGGGCGGCGAAAAACCCCTTGCCTGTGAGCCATAGCGCCAAGACCAGCAGGGGCAAGGCCACGACCGCCAGGATCGCGAGCCGTTGACGAAACGCCAGGGGGGGCACAGCCATGGCCAACACACATTCTGCCGTCAGTGTGCCGCCTCAACGGCTCATCACCACCGCACCCGGCACCCGTGGCTGCAGGATCGGTGCCGGATCCAGCGCCACCACCCGCCCACCGCGACGCTGGCGAATTTCAAAGTGCAGGTGGGGTGTGCTGGCTCGACCGCTCTCCCCAACCCTCCCCAGAGGCTGAGCGCGCTGAACCCGCTCACCGGGTTGCACGGCCAGTTCAAAGAGGTGGGCATAGAGGGTCTGCCAGCCGCCCCCGTGCTCCACCACCACGGTGAGGCCATAGCCGCTCACCTCATCCACCAACACCACCGTTCCACTGGCGGCTGCCAGGACAGGGGTCCCCTCCGTCACGATCAGATCGATGCCGGTATGCATCTTCCAGGCTCCCCGGGATTCGGAATACCGCATGCCAAAGGGGCTCACCTCAATCGGCGCCTGGTTGATGGGATACCCCAGCGCAGGGATCCCGCTGCCATCCCCCCGATCCTCCAGTCGATCCAAAACGCTGCTCTGCCGCCCCCCCGGCCCTGCGCGCTCCGCAAAACTCTCAGGGGTTGGCAGGTAGGCGGAGCGCAGCGCCTCAGGCAAGGCGGAATTGCTGCCCAGGTCGCTCACTTCAGCCTCCCGAGGCTGGGCCTGCACCAGCCCCCCCGAACAGGCCATCAACAGCGCAGCACTCACCAAGCTCGTCAGCCGGCGCATGGGTCGTGGCCCCAGGGTCAAGCTGTTGTACCCACCCCCTCGCCATCCGCAAGACCAGTGCCAGAAGCCATCTATGATGTCCATTCGCCTACGGGGCGTGGCGCAGCTTGGTAGCGCGGGTGCTTTGGGAGCACTAGGTCGCAGGTTCGAATCCTGTCGCCCCGATCCAGTACCAGCAAGGGCTCTCGGGTTTTCTGAGGGCCCTCTTTTTTGGCCTGTTTTCGGCAATGTGGGCAAGATGTGGGCAAGGCTCCCTCTGTCTGGGCCTTGCTGCCAAGGCCAGACAGGGCCGGCACCGTGGCGACACCCCCGAGCTGAGGTTTTGGTGCAAGAGGGCAACCACACGGCGTTCCCTCACAACCACCCCTCACAGCGTTCCCTCACAACCACACGCTGGGGCTTTATTAGGGACCGGACAGTCACCGCGAAAACCCTTGCGGCGCCATACGGGTTGCTGGTGGCTTGCCCTTTTATCCCCCTTTTTAGTGCTTGAGCTACACAGGCGAAATCCATAGGTTGACGGGGCACACCCCTACGGGAGCCAATCGGCCCCTTATTCCCTATGTCAGCCCCGTTGATCTTGCGCGACTTCCGGCGGCCCGGTCGGGCCCTGGAAGGGCTCCACACCAAGGTTCCACCGGCTTCGCTGCAGGCTCTCGATGCCCAGGCCGAGCGCCTGCAGACAACCCGAGGTGCCCTTGCTCGCGCACTACTGCTCCAAGCCCTGGAAGGGCTGGAATCCGGCTCTCTCGAAGTGGTGTGATGGCGCCCCCCTTGCCCACAGTTGCCCACTGGGCGACATCCCGAACCGCTGCGGATCATCTGGGCGTGTCAGAGCGAACCCTTCACCGCTGGCGTGCCTGCCAGCTCCTTAAGCCTGGCGCCCACTGGCGCCGCAAATTCCCAGCACCTAACTCTCCCGTCCTGTATGACCTGGCGGCCGTTGAAGCCGTGATGCGTGATGCCACAGCACGCCCCGCGCGTTACCTGGAGCTGAGCCAATGAAAAAGCCGGCGATCGCAACACCGCCGGCTGATCCTGAGATCGAAAGCACTTTCTCATTATCACCGACGGATCAACCCACCGACGCAGGGACCAGTCCCGAACTGCAAGCGTTCCACGCACTGGAACTGCTGAGCACCGCATTCCCTGGTGAGCCATGGAATCTCCGGCCTGGAGAGATGTTTCTTCCCAGCCTGGCAAAGGAAAGCAACTACACCAAACGGCTCAAGGAAGGCCGGGCTGCACATCCTCCCGAGGGGGAGGGCGAACCGCTGAGAGGAGCACACAAGCTCACTGACACGCAGAAGATCCAATCCCTCCGCGCGATGGCCGGCAAGCTGCTGGAGGAAAGGACGCCTTTCGCTGATCGTGTGCCGTTGCTGCGTGCCAGGGCCCAGGAGCTTGACATCACCCTCCGTGATGGCGAACTGAACCGGCTGATCTGGGACGCGCGACGGGCTGCCTCTGGTGCTGTTGATGGCCTTGGCCCTGGTGATCTAATCAACCTGGCCCCGACTCCCTGGCACTGGGAAGGCGTGCTGATGCCAGAGGCGCTGAATCTGGTGGTGGCCCTCCCCAAGGTGGGCAAGACCTCGCTGATGCTGGCAATGATCGCCGCATGGCATCGCGGGGAGGGGAGCTTTCTTGGCCTGCCTTTGTATGGCCCTTGCCCACCTGTGCTGATCGCTGGCACCGATCAACCAGATAACGACTGGGG
>JBIIJA010000408.1:0-2570 GCA_044234195.1 Cyanobium sp.
AATCCGTACCCGCTGAGATTGCCTAACTCAATCGATTTAACCGACCGTACAGATGCCCCCGACGGGCTGGACCTGAACGGCCTGCTCATCGCCCATCCACTGAGCACCTTTTACATGCGAGTGCGGGGCCATCGCCTCAGGCGCTGGGGCGTGCTCGATGGCGACCTGCTGCTGATTGATCGCTCCATCAAGCCCAGGCCCGGCCATCTGGTGGTGGTGGCCCACGGGGAGAGGTTTCTCCTGCGGCCCCTGGAGGTGGAAGGGGAGAACTGGCGCCTCGCTGCTCTCAGCCCTGGCGAGGTGCCCTTGCCGCTGGATCCAGGGGATCTGGAAACCTCAGGGCTCTTTGGGGTGGGGGTCGCGGTGGTGCATGACCTGGTGCGGGGCAAAAGGGCCCAGGTGCGCCGCATCCGTTAGGGCCCATCCCATCAACCCTCGCTAGATTCTCCCTAAGTAACCCCTGAGGAATGGCCCGAGTCCAGCTGTTCCTCTCCACGGTGAGCGCTGAATTTCTCAGCTATCGGGAGCGGCTGCGCCATCTGCTCACCCGCCCGGATGTGGAGGTGAAGGTGCAGGAAGACTTCATCGTGACGGGCAACGAAACCCTGGAGATGCTCGATGCCTACATCCAGGGTTGTGATGGGGTGATCCATCTGGTGGGCGACATGACCGGGGCGATGGCCAAGCCCCAGTCCGTGGCGGCGATCGCCCAGCGCTATCCCGAGTTGGCCACCCGCTTTCCGCTGGGGGAGTTTCTCCAGCCCGGTGGCCCCTCGCTGAGCTACACGCAGTGGGAAGCCTGGCTGGCGCTGCTGCACGGCAAGCCTCTGTTTATTGCCACCCCGGAAGCGTGGGCACCACGGGATCAGATGTATCTGTGTGAGCCGAGCCAACAGGCGCTGCAGCAGGCCCATCTGAGCCGCCTCAAGGAGGTGGGCCGCTATCCCGGCACGCCGTTCTCAAGCCAAGATCATCTGGCGGCCGAAGTGCTCCGCTCCTTTGTGCTGGATCTGTTGATGCAGGCGGGTCTCACCCGGCGGCCACTCACCCTGCCGTTTAGAAGCATTGGTCCTCTGTTCAAGGGCCGAGCCGCCCTGATCGAGCAGCTGGAGGACGCCACCCGCCCGGTGGCTCTGATCGGCCAGGGCGGGGTGGGCAAGACCCGCCTTGCCATCGAGCACGCCTGGAGGCAGGTGGGCCGCTGCAATGCCGTGCTCCTGATCAGCGCCGGGAGCGCAGAGGCCCTCAATCGCAACCTGGCGGGCCTTTGCGGCGGCAACGCCCTGGATCTCCCCGAGCAGAGCGCCACAGAAGAAGCCGTTCAGCGCCAGTCGGTGCTCCATTGGCTCCAGGCCAACCCCGGCTGGTTGCTGATCGTGGACAACGTCGACACCAAAGCGGCGGCGGCTGAGATCGAGGCCCTGCTGCCCCAACTGAGCGGCGGCCAGGTGGTGCTCACCACCCGCTTGCGCAACTGGAGCGCCGCTGTGAAGGGGTTGGAGGTGGATGTGTTGGAGCCAGACGACGCGCGGGACTTTCTCCTGGAGCGCACGGCAGAAGGCCGCCGCAAGGCTGCCGATGACGTCACCACGGCCCAAGCCATTGCGGTGGAGGATCTGGGTGGTTTGGCCCTGGCACTGGAGCAGGCCGGGGCGTACATCAGCCAGCGGCGCCTCAGCCTGGCCGCCTACCGCAGCCAGTGGCAAAGCCAGCGGCAGATGGTGCTCGCCTGGAGCGATCCCCAGCTGATGCAATACGACCGGAGCCTGGCCACCACTTGGCTCACCAGCTACCAGGAGGTGGATCCCCCCGCCCGCACCCTCCTGCGGCGGCTGGCCTGGTTGTCCTCTGAACCCATCCCGGAAAGCCTTTTGGAGGTGGAGGTGCCCGGGGATCCCGAGGCTGCGGAAGGTGCCTGGGAGGCGATCAGCCAGCTGGAGGCCTATTCCCTGGTGAACCGCTCCGGGGAGGCCCCCACCTTTTCGTTGCACCGGCTGGTGCAGGAGGTGGGCCGGCTATGGCAGCAACAAAAGGAGCAGCCCGAACCCAATGAATTGGAAGCTGCCCTGGGCTGGCTCAATGCGGCCTTTGTGGGCGATCCCCAGGATGTACGCAGCTGGGCCGTGTTGGATCCCTTGGCGCCCCATGCCAAGGCGGTGGCTGGGTTTGCGGATGCTTCTGGGATCCCAAAGCCAACGGCACGGCTGCAGAACTATTCGGGATTGTTGTTGAAAGCCAAGGCGGCCTATGCGGATGCGGAGCCACTCTTGCGAAGTGCCGTAGCAAACGATATCGACAACTACGGGCCTGATCATCCTGAAGTTGCCGCCTCTCTCAACAACCTGGCTTCTCTGCTGCAGGCCACCAACCGCCTGGCGGAGGCGGAGCCGCTGATGCGGCGGGCGCTGGCGATCGATGAGGCCAACTACGGCAACGACCATCCCAAGGTGGCCATTCGTCTCAACAACCTGGCTTTGTCAAGCGACATCGAAAACTGAGCCACTTGCGACACTGAAAACTGAACCACCTCTGGGCTGTTCTGGGGGGCCGTTGTCGGAGTGTTTCCGCCT
>JBIIJA010000036.1:0-10203 GCA_044234195.1 Cyanobium sp.
GACTCGCACCAGCTTGCCTGCACCAGCTTCGGCAGGTGCCTGCCGGTCGCCTAGGGAAGGTCCCGGCGATGGAAGCGACCCAAGATCAAAGCGATCAACACCGCCACATAGAGCTGACCAACCAGGGTGATCACCATGCAGGCGGTGGAGCCCAGCAGCTGACGCGGCAGGGTGATGGCATTGCCCGTGGTGGTGAGGGAACCAAAGGACGCCAACACCATGGCAGGGAAGGTGCGCATCGGATCCTGCACCGACGCGCTGCCCAGGGGCAACAGGGCCTGATCAAACGAGGCGGGATGCCAGAGCAGCAGGGTGTGCAGCAAAAAAGCACCGAGATAGCCAATGAGCAGATAGCCGGCGGAAGCTCCCATCACCACCTCCAAGGTGACGTAAGGCTCAACCATCAGCACCTTCACCTTGCGCAGCAGAAATGTGCCGATGAACAGGGTCCAGAGGAGCAGCCGGGGAATCGCCAGGTGGAGCGCCAGGGAGGAATCGCTGGTGAGGCTGAACAGCCACAGCAGTTCGTAGGCAATCGTCCCAATCCCCAGGCCATAGAAGCTGCGCTTCCGGGCTTGCAGAGGGGAAAAGCGGGTGAGAAACAGCATCATCACCAGCGCCAGGCCGATCGCCGCCAAGGAATTCAGGAAGGGGAAGGCCTCGCTCACAGGCTGGAGCAGCAGCACCAGGCTGATCGTGAGGAGCAGCAGCCGATAGCCGCTATGACGACGGCGCATGCGCTGGATCTGGTCTGGATTGAACAGACGGTTCATGCCGTTCGCTTGCGCAAAGGTCATTCAAAAGGTCATTCAATGGTGGTGTTCACGCCCTCTCCGGTGGCGGGCCACCGGCCAACCGAACAACAGCCCGGCCTATGCGAAGGGGTTGCAAGCTGACTACCATGGGAGAACCGCGCGGAGGTCGATGCTCAGGACCATCCCCGAACGGATCGCTCCAAACCCCGAGAGTGCCGGTGGAGCTTCAGGGGACGGCCCTGGGTCCGCACCCTCCCCATCCCCAAGCGCCCTACCCCTGCGCCGCAGACAGATCCACGAACCTGCCGACTACGGCGTGCCCTTGCCGGATTGGCTGAAGGAATGCGTGCGCCACGTGCCGCCCGGGCCAGGAGACAGCTGTCCGACCGATACCGAGGCCCTGTTGGCCTCCGCCTTTGATTTCGCCTTCCAGCTTCACGAAGGCCAATTTCGGGCCACAGGGGAGCCCTACATCGTCCATCCGATTGCCGTCGCAGATTTGTTGCGCGACATCGGGGCCAGTGCGGCGGTGATCGCCGCTGGCTTCCTCCACGATGTGGTGGAAGACACCCAGGTGACGCCCCAGGAACTTGAGGAACACTTCGGCCCTGAGGTGCGGGCCCTGGTGGAAGGGGTGACCAAACTCGGAGGCATTCACTTCACCAACCACACCGAAGCCCAAGCGGAAAACCTGCGACGAATGTTTTTGGCCATGGCCAGCGACATCCGGGTGGTGCTGGTGAAGCTGGCCGATCGGCTCCACAACATGCGCACCCTCGGCGCCCTCAAGCCAGAGAAGCAGCAGCGCATCGCCCGGGAAACCCGCGAGATCTACGCGCCCCTGGCCAACCGGCTGGGGATTGGCCGTTTCAAGTGGGAATTGGAGGATTTGGCCTTCAAGATCCTCGAGCCGGAATCCTTCCGGGAGATCCAACAAGCGGTGGCCACCAAGCGCAGCGAGCGGGAGGAGCGGCTCGGCGTCACCGCCAACCTGTTGCGGGAGCGGCTGGAGGCCGTGGGCCTCGGCTCCTGCCAAGTGCATGGCAGACCAAAGCACCTCTACGGCATCTGGAGCAAGATGCAGCGTCAACAAAAGGCCTTTCACGAGCTCTACGACATCGCGGCGGTGCGCATCATCTGCCCCTCGGTGGACAGCTGCTATCGGGCTCTGGCGGTGGTGCACGACACCTTCCGGCCTATCCCTGGCCGCTTCAAGGATTACATCGGCCTACCCAAGCCCAATGGCTACCAATCACTCCACACCGCCGTGATTGGCCGCCACCGCCCCATCGAGGTGCAAATTCGCACCAGCGAAATGCACCAGGTGGCGGAATTCGGCATCGCCGCCCACTGGAAATACAAAGAAGGCGGCTCCCCTGCCAGTGGCGAGACGGAACGCTTCAACTGGTTGCGGCAGCTGGTGGATTGGCAGAAGGATGGGGGGGCTCAAGACAGCAGCGACTACCTGGCTTCGATCAAGGAGGACCTCTTTGATGAGGAGGTGTTTGTCTTCACCCCCAAAGGAGATGTGGTGGGGCTGCGCAAGGGCTCCACGGCGGTGGATTTCGCCTACCGCATCCACTCCGAGGTGGGGAACCATTGCCAGGGGGTGCGGATCAACGATCGCCTCTGTCCCCTGGCCACCCAGCTGCAAAACGGCGATTTCGTGCAGGTGATCACGGGAAAATCCGCCCATCCCAGCCTGGATTGGCTGAATTTTGTCGCCACCCCCACGGCCCGCAACCGCATCCGTGCCTGGTATAAGCGCAGCCATCGGGAAGACAACATCCTGCGCGGCACGGAGATGCTCGAGCGGGAGCTGGGCCGGGAGGGCTTCGACAGCCTGCTTAAAGGGGAAGCCATGGCCCGAGTGGCCCGCCGCTGCAACCTGGTGGGCACAGAGGATCTGCTGGCCTCCCTTGGCTTTGGCGGGGTCACCCTGCAGCAAGTGGTGAACCGGTTGCGAGAGGAAATCCGGCTGGCCGCCGCCACGGCCACCCCACCCCCGAGCAATGAGGCTGTTGCCGCTGGCGTGGCGGCCGCCGCCCAAGCCATCAGCCAGGCCCCACCGGCATCCGGCAGCCCGATCCTGGGTCTGGAGGGCCTGGAATACCGGTTGGGAGGCTGTTGCAGCCCCTTGCCAGGGGCGCCGATCGTGGGCTCGGTGGCCCTGGGCAACCACGGCATCACGATCCACCGGCAGGATTGCGGCAACCTGAGCCAGGTGCCAGGGGAACGGCGCCTTCCGGTGCGTTGGAATCCGGCCGCGGCTGAGGAACAGCGGCGTCGCTATCCGGTGCAGCTGCGCATTGAGGTGCTCGATCGGGTTGGGGTGCTCAAGGACATCCTCACCCGCCTCTCTGACCACCGCATCAATGTGAGCGATGCCCGGGTGCGCACCAGCGTCGGCCGGCCAGCCCGCATCGATCTCAGGGTGGAGCTGAGCAGCGATGGCCAGCTGCAGGACACGATTGACCAGATCCGCTCCATGGTTGATGTGCTCGATATCGCTCGCACAGGCACCGGCTAAGGGGGTAGCTCAAAGGGGAAAGAAATCCAATCAATCGGATGTGATCGGGATCCTCACACCAGCAACCTCCAACCACTGGAGCCCCCGTTCGTCTTCGAAATTTCGATTTTAATCTCATTTCACGAGAGCTGAGAATGAGCTGAAGTTGATAGCTTCTGGCCATCTCAGAGATGTCTTTATGATCGAAGTGAAAATAGGTCGCCAAAGCATCAATCCAGCAAAAGCGAAAACAGAAATCAGCTCCCTGCAAGCTGGCCCCCCAAAACGAAGCAAAGATGCATTCCCTGGGATATTCAAAGATTGCAGGGAACGAGCTGCTGGTAGCAGCCCTTTTCTTGGTCCTTGCTGACAAGGGCGATCAACGCCATCCGTGCAGTCATGCTAGCCGATACAATTCATTAATCCATTTAACGAATACATTCGCCGTGTTGATTTGCCGCCCTGTCCTTGTCTAGGTTTCGCAGGGATCTCCATCGAAAAAACATACAAAAAGTCATGCAGCCCCCCTTATCGCCCCCAGCGTGAGGTCAGGCTCTAGCCCTTAGGCCAAACTTCGCTGTCATCCACTCCTCCCACCACTCGATGCAAAGCGACTTCCTGACGTCGGTGCTGTTGCCCCTGGCTCTGGCGAGCGTGATGCTGGGAATGGGGCTGGGGCTGGTGCCGGAAGATTTCCGGCGCATTGGCAGGGATCCCAAGGCCGTGGTCATCGGCAGCCTCGCTCAGGTTGTTCTGCTGCCTTTGCTTGGCGCACTGATTGTGGGGATGGTGCCCATGCCCCCGGGCATTGCCGTGGGGCTGATGGTGGTGGCGATCTGCCCCGGGGGCCCATCTTCGAATCTGATCACCTATTTGGCCAAAGGAGATGTGGCCCTCTCGGTGAGCCTGACGGCCATCAGCAGCCTGATCACCGTCGTCACCATCCCCGTGCTGGCCAACCAGGCGCTGCGGATCCTGATGGGCACCCAAGCGCAGATCAGCCTGCCGATCGGCACCACGATGCTGCAGATTCTGGTGATCACCCTGGTGCCCACCGCCATCGGCATGGCCCTGCGCCACCGCTGGCCTGCCTCAGCTCTGCGCCTGGAGCGGCAGGTGGGGCGCCTCGCCGCTGGGCTCCTTGGCCTGATCATTCTGCTGCTGTTGATCCGGGAGGGGGGCAAGCTGCCAGCGTTCATCTGGAAAGTGGGTTTGGCGGTGGTGTTGCTCAATGGCCTGGGCACCCTGGCGGGCTATTTGGCGGGAAGGCTGCTGGGGTTGCCCCTAGCGCAGCAGATCAGCCTGGCGGTGGAAGTGGGCATCCAAAACTGCACGCTGGCGATCGCCATCACGGCCGGAATGCTGCGACAACCAGAGATGGCCGTGCCCGCTGCGGTCTACGGGCTATGGATGTATGTCACGGGCCTGGGTGTCGTACGGCTGGGACGAGGCGCCACGGCCAGAGGCAGGGTGGCGGCCGTCAACACCAGTCGGGGCTGAGCCGATTCGGCTTGGGTTCTCCCCCATGCCTGTCTTCCTCCTGATCCGTCAGCCCCTGCCTGAGGTGAGCCGCGCCATCAGTCCGCCCAGGACGCGTTGAATGGCCATTTGATGAGATGGAGAGAGAACCATGGCTTGGAGGACCTGATCGGATGGGCTTTCGTTTTCGCCATTCCAGCCGCTTGGGGCCCCTGCGCCTCAATTTCAGCAAGGCAGGGCTGAGCTCCATTTCCCTGGGAGGCCCCGGGGCAAGCTTGAACATCCCCGTGGCCCGCAGCGGTGGCCCGCGCGCCACCGTGGGCTTGCCGGGCACCGGCCTGAGCTGGAGCGTCGAGCAAACGCCAGCTGGGGGCCTCCCCAACAGCCGCCGCCTGCGCGCCGAACAGCTGGCGGCCTTCAAGCAAGAGCTGCTGGCCAGCCTGGAGGCCCACTTATTTGGACCAGGCCGCCCGGGGGAGGTGCTGAGGACAGCGGGGCTCGTGGGCCGGCTCCTCGACGATCCGGCCCTGGGCAGCCGCCAACGGGCTGCTCTGGCGCCGATCGAGTCGCCCCAGGCCCTGAGGGCCCACCTGCTGGGAGCCCGGAGCCAAGACGAGGCCAAACGCCGAGCCCAGCGCTGCATCGATGCGGTGGGGGAGGCCCTGCGACTCGCTGAGGCGCGGGGCTGGACCGATGGCGCGGGGCGACAAAGATGAGCGCAACTGCTTAGTCCCGCGACGAGACAGAAGATTTATGGTGATCTCAAGACCTCAAGGTGTCGCCATGAATACCACTCACGCCCAAACCCCTGCCGCCGGGGGCTACCCGTCCCAAGACCAGGCCCGCTCCCTTCAGGAGATCAAAACACTGGCCCAGCGCGATGAAGCCTTCGCCCATGCCCTCAAGGCCTGCGCGTCCACCCAGGAAGCCGCCCATGTGGCCCGCCGCCGGGGGATCAGGGTTAGCCCTGAAGCGCTCTGGCGCCATCGCGGCACCCTTCTCGCCGGAGGGGTGCCCACCTGGAGAGGGTGAACCCCACGGCATAAGTTGATGGGCATCTGAACCATCTCCCAGCGGATGCCCTCCTTCTGCCCACCGGCATCAGCCCCCTCCACTTCACCCCGTCAGCACAAACACCCCCTGAGGGCCCACCTCAACGTGTCCCTCCGTCGGCGCTTGGGCGCGGCCCTCGTTGGGCTCGCCAGTGCCCTGCTGCCTCTAGCACCTGTTGTCCCAGCCCGGGCCCTGGAGGAGATCGTGGTGTATCTCCCCCTGGTGGAGACGGGCTTCACCCTGAAGGTGAGCGAGCTGAGCAGCCCGGCTGCCCTGCGCAATGGCAGTAGCGATCTGGCTGAGCTGGATCGGGCCACCAACGGAGCCGTGGGCCGGCAGCTTTGGGAGGTGCTCAATCAACCGGTTCCGCTCAGCTTCACCCACATCGTTGATGGCTCGGTGGGATCGCCCCTGGTGGAGCAGGCGTTGCTGGTGATCAACTCCTTCGGGCAGGTGGAGGGGCAGCAACCGGATCTCACAGGAGAAAAGTTGCGGGAGGCGTTGGATCGGGCCTCAGCCAAGGGCAAGCCCACCCTGCTGAATCTCATTGAGGCCCTCCCCGGCGATCGGCTCCGGCTGGATCTCACCATGGCCAAGGAGCTGGCCAACCGTATGGTGACCCAGCGGGATGAAGCAGAGCGGCTGTTGGCCAGCCTGCCCCCGGTGCCCGCCCCAGCCACGCCCATCCCCCCGGGGGGGGCGGTGACAATCAAAACGGTGATCCTGCCCGTGGCCCACCGCAAGGCCCCCCTGGAGCTGGTGGTGGTGGAGCCCCAGGTCCCAGGGAACGGCCGGCTGGTGTTGATCTCCCATGGCCTCTGGGATGATCCGCGGAGCTTTGTGGGCTGGGGGAAGCTGCTGGCGAGCCGGGGCTACACGGTGATCCTGCCCCGCCATCCCGGCAGCGACAGCAGCCAACAGCAGGCCGTGCTCGCTGGCAAGGCGCCACCCCCCTCCCCAAAGGAGCTGGCCCTGCGACCCCTGGATTTGAAAGCAGCCATCGATCAGGTGGGAGCACTCGGATTGCGCTCGAAGGTCAACAATCAACAGGTGGTGGTGCTTGGCCATTCCTGGGGGGGCACAACGGTGTTGCAGCTCGCAGGGGTGCGGCCGATGGAGGCCAACCTGCTCAAGCGCTGCGACGAGTTGACTGACCCCAACCGCAACCTCAGCTGGACCCTGCAATGCAGCTGGCTGCAGGGGGTGAGCCAAGCGGCCATCAGCGACCGGCGGGTGATCGCCGTGGGGGCGGTGAGCCCGCCGGCGTCGTTGCTCTTTCCGAAGGGTGCGGCCGACCAGATGACGGGGCGGGTGCTGCTGGTGAGCGGCAGTCGGGATTGGGTGGTGCCTCCGGATCCAGAGTCCATCGATCCCATGCGCTCAGCCCATCGGCGCGGGAATCAGTTGGTGCTGGTGAGTGGCGGCGACCATTTCAACCTGCGACCGGAGGACCAGGCCGATGGCGGCGCGCTCGGCCCCCTGCTGCTGGCCTGGACCGAAGCCGCCTTCGCCGCCGGGGAGAGCGCCCGACCCTCGCCCAATGCCCCCCCGTTGCTGGTGGGCGGAGCGTGGGGAAATGCGGCGATGCCGATGGTGGAGGCGACCAGGGCGGTGCGGGAGCCCTAGGGCTGAAGAAGGGGGTTGATGTTCATCGTCGCAGGCGATGCGATTGAGATGCAATGTCACAAGCTGCACGCACTCACGGCCTTGCTCTAGGGCAGGAAGGCACCACAATCAGCCCCGTTTCCGGCTCCCCGTAGCTCGCGCAAGCGCCTCCTGAGGCGGCTTGGTGGGCGGCCAGGGCGCAGAGGGCGGCATCGATCCAGTCGCGGTTGCTGAACGGCTTGGGATCGATCCCGGCCTGCTCGAGCAGTTGGCGGCGTTGGCGTTGCTTCTGGGCCGCCGTGGCGTGGCCACCGCGCAGGTGCCAGGTGATGGCGTGGGGGAAGGTTTCAAAGCAGGCCGGGCCGGCGATGGGCAGGCTGGCGAGCAGGGGGTGGGTGGGCTCCAGCCCCTGGAAAAGGGCTTCGCCCTGCAGCATCCAGCCGAAATAATCGGTGGGGTGGTCCACGGCCCGCTCGCGGGTGGGAGACGCGAAGCAGCGGATGCCCCTGGCCAGCAGCTCCCGTTCACAGGGCCGTGGACGGCCATCAAGGCTCCAGCGGCAGGGGGCGTCGATGGCGATGACGCGCGCGTCCATCACCGCTCGGCACCAATGGATCAACTCCGGCACGTCGCGGCTGGCGTGCTGGCCGGCGAGAACGCCGCCAGAGAGGGCGACCGCATGGAAGCCCTTGCGCGCCCCGCCCACGTCGATGCCGATGGAGATCAGAGGTCCCGGCTCCCCCGATCCTCGGGCTTGGCAAACCGGCCATAGAGCTGCTGCGCCACCGTCAGCAGCGCTGGTTCGGCTGTCTCACCACCGACGTTGGTGAGCACCACCATCGCGAAATCGCGCTTCGGCTCAAGCCAGATCTGGGCGAGGTTCATCCCGTTGGAGCCTGAGTGTTGGATCAGGGGCACCGGGGCCCAGTTCACCGTCACCTCAGCCCAACCCAACCCATACCGTCCGCTGGTGGGAGTGCCGGGTCCTCCGTTCGGTCCGATCGGGATCTCCACCACGGGGGTATGGAGCTTTTTGAGAGTCGTCGGGCGCACCAAGGCTGGCCCCCGTTTGCCCTCGCCGGCGTTCCAGCCGGCCCAGCGCGCCACATCCAGCACCGACATGTGGGCTGTGCCAGCGGGGCCAAGGATGGGCGGATTGTCGCCATTGGGGCCCGCCAGCATCGCCTTGAGCTGGCCACCGACCATCTGATGGCCCAGCGGGGCGTCAACCCTGCCAAGGGTGGCCTGGGGCCCAAACCCAGCGGTGCCCAGCTGCAAGGGCAGGAACACCCGCTCTGTGAGCAGCTCCTCCCAGGTTTTGCCGCTGACGCGCTCCAGCATGGCGCCAACGATCACGTAGTTCATGTTCGCGTAGGCAAAACGCGTGCCGGGCTTGATCGCCAGGGGCTGCTTCACAAACTGCCCCAGCAACCAGTAACGCAGGTCGTTGAGGTTGCCGTCTTCCCCGCTTGCCTGCTGAAGCAACGCGATGAACGCCGCGTTGTCGCTGGGAACCCCACTGGTGTGGGAGAGGAACTGAACCAGGGTCACATCCCTAAGCCCAGGCGCCATGTGATCTGCCAGCTCCGGAAACACCTCCGCCAGCGTGGAAGTCCACTGCAACTTCCCCTCTTCCACCGCCATCGCGGCCAGCAGGGAGGTCATGGCCTTGGTGTCTGAGCCCAGGTGAAAGCGATCGGTGCGCTCCACGGGGATCTGGGCGCCGGCCCGGCGGGTGCCCACCGCGCCCACCGCCACCACCTTCCCCTCGATCACCACCGCCGCTGCCAACGCGGGCACGCCATAGCGGGTGCGCACGGGCTCCAGCATGGCTTCCAACGGGATGGGAGCACTGGCGGATGCTGGCCCAGGGGAGGGGGCCGCCCTGGCGGCGGGGACAGCCAACGCCACCATCTGGAGGCCGACCACGGCACCGACCACGGCAAAGGAGAGGGGAGAGCGTCCTTCACTCATCGCTTTGCATGGCGATAGGGCCTGAAGCGGAACCAAGGCTCTAAACCCCACCGTAGGGCCGCCGCCGCTGCTCCGCCACCAAGAGCCAGCAGCACCAGGGGCAGCCCCAGCGGCAGTCGCCAGGCCTCGGGGAGCAGGGCCGCCAACCCCAGGCCCAGGGCCCACATCACCAGCCCCGCCACCTCCAGCCGCTGGGTGACGGCCAGGGCACCCCGGCAGCTGGCGCAGTGCACCGTGTGCTGGTGGTAGCGATCCAGCAGCGCTTCCTCCAGGGGGGGCACCTCCGCTGGCGACTTCACAGCTGGTCTCACTGTCGCCAGCGCCGCCGCGGCCAGGGGTGGCCCCGCTGGCAGCAACGTCTGCCAGGGAGGAGCGCCATAGCGCTCCAGCCAGTGATGGAAAGCAATGACCATCCGATCGGCGGCCGTAGGCAATCGGTAGGCCTGCCGCCAATCGGCGGGTTCACCAGCGGCGCGGCGGCGAGCCAGCTCCCGCTCGATGCGATCAAGCATCAGCAGGTCGCCATCCAGCACTTCGTTGCGGTTGGTGAGGTGATCCCACCAGCGGGGGCGCCGCATCCACCAGGGGAAGGTCCAGTCGTGGCTGAACAGGGCCACCACCCGGCTGCGGCCTGGCGCCACCGGCAGGCAGTAGGTGATCAGCCCCATCCGCCGTTCGCCCGGCAGCTGGAAGCGATATTCCAACAGGCAGGGGGGCTGGAAGATCAGGCGGGTGGTGATGGCCATCGCCCGGCTGGCCACCTCCGCCTCCACCAGCTCACGGCTTTCGCACACCATCCGCATCGGCAAAGGCATCGCCCGTTCCCGC
>JBIIJA010000409.1:0-2563 GCA_044234195.1 Cyanobium sp.
GGGCCAAAGAGGGCCCCACACCCGCTACCGCTGCCCCCCCTGTTGGCTTCCGAGCCGCGGCAGATGACGGACGGCCAACCCGTTCTGCAGGCTGGAGTGGAAGAGCCAACAGTCCCCCTGCCATGCCTCGACCGAGCTCCCAGGGCCAAGCCGACACTCCCCGGAGAACCTTCCACGGGGGGGGACTACCGCTGGCGACGGTGCTTCGGGCGGCCCTGCCTCTGGCGGCGGTGACTCTGGCCGCTCCAGCCCAGGCGGGCAGCCTTTCGGGCACCGCCCAGTTGCAGAGACCCCTGCCCCTGCCACCGGATGCGGTGTTTGAGGCGGTGTTGCTCGACGCGGCGCTGGCTGACGCGCCAGCGCGGGAGCTGGGGCGCTTCCAGCAACAGCCAGCGGGGCAGCCCCCCTTCCGCTTCACCATCCCCTACCGCGACAGTGATCTGGCCCCCGGGGGCCGCTACGCGGTGCGGGCCAGCGTGCGTCAATGCGAGCAGCTGCTCTTCACCACCGACTCCTTCCACCCGGTGTTGACCGGTGGGCCCAGCCTGCCGTTGAGGCTGCAGTTGGTGCCGGTTGGCACCGGCCGGCCCGTGGGGTCTGGGGGGCCAGGCCCGATGGGCTGCCTTCCCGCCAGCTGGCGGGGGGATCTGCCCAACGGCGCTGACACCATCCGCTGGCAGGTGGATCTGGCCGCTGATGGCACGTTTCAGATGCGCCAGGCGCTCCTGAATCAGCCGGCCCCCAACAGCTTCGATGACATTGGTCGCTGGCGCCTGGAGCCAGAGAGCCTCCGGCTGGTGTTGCGGGGGGGCCGGAAGGCACCGGTGTTGTTCAAGCCCGTGGAGAAAGGAAGAGTCCTGCGCAAACTGGATCTAGAGGGGCGGCCCAGCCGCTCAGGCTCGAATGACCACCTGCGGAGGCTGGCACAGTGGAAACCGATCGATCCACGGCTGCACCTTCTGGGCCTGTTTCGCCATCTGGCCGATGCCCCGAGCCTGGAGCTCTGCGCCACGGGCCACCGGCTGCCGGTCGCCATGGAGGGCGACTACCTGAGGCTGGAGAGGGCCTACCTGGGCGCCCTCCCACCCGGCAAGGCCGGCCAGCCATTGCTAGTGAAGCTGGAGGGCCTGATCACCCAACGCCCCTCCATGGAGCCATGGCAGGGGCCGGTGCGAACGGTGGTGGTAGAGCGCTTTGGGGGAGTGCATCCTGGGCGGGGTTGCCCGCGCTGAACTGGGGCTAACCCATGGCGTGCGCGGCCTACCCATCCTCAAGAGACCCATCTGAAGCGGGAAGCCTCACCACCCCCCATCGTCGTCCTCCCCCTCGCCTTCCTCCTGGGGCGGCCAGGCCAGGTGCACCACCACCGGCGCGTGGTCGCTGGGTTGGGGTAGGCCGCGCAGCTGCTGGTGAATCACGCAGCCCGTGGCGCAATCGAGAAGCACCTCATCGAGATAAATGTGGTCGATGCGCCAGCCGCGGCCCGTTTCCCACCCACCCGTGCGGTAATCCCACCAGCTCCAGTGGCCGCTACCGGGCTCGAACACGCGGAACACATCCCCCAGCCGATCACCCAGCACCTGGCGCAGCGCCTCCCGTTCGGCGTCGCTGGCCATGATGCCGCCGGTCAGGCGCGCTGGATCGTGGATGTCGCGGGCTTCGGGGGCGATGTTGAAATCCCCCACCATGCACAACGGATCGCCGCTACCTTCCTGCGCCTCCAAGTAGCGCGCTAATGCGCCCAACCAGCGCAGTTTGTCGACGTATTTGTCTGAGCCCACCGCCGAACCGTTGGGCACGTAGAGATTGAGGACTCGCACGCCCTCGATCAGGGCGCTCAGCACCCGCTTTTGCCCATCCAGCTCCAAGGCATCGGCATCGCCCGGCAGGAGCGCTCCCAAACCCACCTGCACATCCTCCAGAGGCAGGGTGCTGAGGATCGCCACGCCGTTGTAGGCCTTCTGGCCGCTGATGGCCGCCCCATAGCCCAGCTCCTGGAGCCGCCCCAGGGGGAACAGGTCATCGGCCACCTTCGTTTCCTGCAGGCACACCACCTCCGGCCGCTCCTCCTGCAGCCAGGCGCAGAGATGATCCAGGCGTTGGCGCACGGAGTTCACGTTCCAGGTGGCAATCCGCATCGGCAGGCAGGGGAGGCGCGCTGGCGAGGAGCCAGAAACCTCCCCTAGCATGCCTCCAGTCGCTCCGGCAGGTGGCTGGTTCCATGCTCCACTCCCCGCACCGTTCCAACAGGCAGGGTGGTCCGCTCTTCACCTCTCGCCAGGGCTGGGGCTCCCTCGGACTGGCCCTGCTCTCCTCTCTCCCCCTGGCTCTCGGTTCCAACCTGGCCCCCGCCGCGGCCCAACAGAGCGGCTACGGCCAAACGATGGGGAACTCCCCAGCCGAAAACCAGATTTACAACTACGACCCCGCCAACGGCAGCCGCACCGGCAGCGGCTCGGAGGGATTAAACCCCGCCAATCCCCTGGATCTGTTCAACAAGATCCGCAAAGGCACCGCCATGGAGGAGGCCACTCCCCCCGGCGACGCCGTGGATCAGGCCCTC
>JBIIJA010000037.1:0-10179 GCA_044234195.1 Cyanobium sp.
CGAAACCCATTGCTTGGTGTGCTCGTATCCAGAATTAACTGGCGCTCGGCGTATGGAGGATCATAAAAATTACTGTTATAGAGATTGAACCAAACAACATTGACTGGCGCACCAGGAGTTAAATCCCTGATCGATAGATTGACATGCTCGTTGTGGCAGGGGGCGCTAATACAAGGATATGCCTGGGGATCTGGGGGTGGATTGGCGTCGACAACACTCGCGCCACTACCGCCAGAATCCGTATAGGCAAAGTTCAATCCCGAGAGATCAAGTGGCATCTTTCCATTGGAAAAGTCGGCTGTGAACTTAAGGTTGAGGAAGGGAGGCGGATAAGAGCCCAAGGCGGTAATCCCCTTCACTCCATTGGCATTTTGGAAGGCGTTCTCAAAGACGGTGTGCTGGGTATCCACAAGGGAGCCATCGAGAGTGAAATCGACCCAGTATCGACTAAACCTGGGGATGTCCACAATGCTGCTGCCGTGGTCTAATTCGATCAAGCCACGATATTGCAGCGGTAGTGGAGCTGCACCACAAGGGTGGCTTAATGGACCCAACACAGCAAGTGACAGTCCAAGGTGCACAGCGTGCGCTCTGGCTGCACAACCAAGACGACCTACATTTTTGATCACCCTATTCAGCGGGAAACCGGTCAAAGAGATCACCGAGTTAATCAATGGATTGATGATATGTCGTGGTGAGTCTGACAAAACGAAATACAACTCTTAATTGCATGAGTTTACCTTTGCCGACTTGGAAGAGCCGGCCGCTAAGAAGCGTGTGTGAGCCATTCCTGTCAACTTGCGTTTTCATGACATTCGCAGCAGTGCTCCCCAGAATTCCCGTGGAACGAGTGAACCAACTTCATGACTTCACTTGATTGTTGACACTGCTCGCATAAAATCCAAAGGGTTGAGCCTGGAATGGCTCCACCTGTCCTTCGTCCTTTTATGACGTCCCCATGCGCCGCTTCTTTGGCTTGGCTGCCAGCACCACCTTGCTTCTCTCAGGCTTCTCTCTAATCTGCCTGCCCCCCGCCAGCGCCAAACCCGTCCAATGCCCCGACACCTGGACGGGCACCAAATGCGATTACTACAAAGATGGCTACAAGACCGGCAAAACCGACCGCAAGGCCGGTCTGAGCATGGCCTATGAGCGCCACAATGACGCTTACGACTCGCGCAACGCCTCTTACTACCAGGAGGGCTACGAAGCTGGCTGGCAATCCGTGCAAGCCAGCAAAGAGCCCGAGATCAAGTGTCCTGACACGTGGACGGGGACCAAGTGCGACTACTACAGAGATGGCTTTAAGGCCGGCAAAACCGACCGCAAGGCCGGCATGAGCATGGCGTACGAACGCCATGATGGGGATTACGACTCCCGCAACGCCTCCTACTATCAGGCAGGCTATGAGGATGGCTGGAAAGGCCGCTAGCCCCAAAGATCGCCGTGGGCAGGGGGGCAAAGCAGAGACGTCTCCCACCCCTGCCCATGGCATTTCCCGGTTGAGCCTGATCTGGCACAACACACCATTGGTATCCAGACGCACACCGATGCGCCGGAGGGCCTGTACACAGCTGACCGCACGGCCACAGCTCCTACAACAGAGCCCACCAGAAGGAGAGTGCGCATGGGCGTTTTCAGGAGCAACACAGCCATGATGGAGGTACTCCAAAACCCACTCCACCCAACCGGATGGCCAGCTCCATGGCGACCTTCAGAGACGTGGCTCAACACTTCGGCGAAGCACTCGCAGCAGACAACCACTCAGCCGCCTTCGAACTCTTGACACCAGAAGCCCAGGCTGTGAACACGCCAGAAAGCCTGAAGGCAGCGGTGGCCGCCATGACCGCCGGCGCCCCAGGGGGGATCCAACAGTTGCGGGTGATAGAGGAAGGCATCGTGGAAGAGTGGCCGGAAAAGCAACCTGGCGATGTCGCAAGCGTCTACGTGGCGTTGACTGGTGTGGGGTTTGCTGAGGCCGTGACGGTGATCGTTGTGCAACGCGATGACCATCTTCTGATCCGTCATCTGGACTGGGGAAGGCCATGAATAAGAATCGGATGGAAGCGTTCAGTGATGGAGTGCTTGCCATCATCATCACCATCATGGTGCTCGAACTAAAGGCACCTCACGAGGTGAGCGCCCAAGCCCTAGTGCGCCTGCTGCCGGCGTTTCTCAGCTATGTGTTGAGCTTCATTTATGTCGCTATTTACTGGAACAACCATCACCATTTGCTGCACACCATCAACCGGGTGAATGGCTCGATTTTATGGGCCAACAACCATTTGCTGTTTTGGCTCTCCTTGGTGCCCTTTGTCACAGCATGGTCGGGCGAGAACCACTTTGCGGCCTTGCCCGTAGCCCTCTACGGCATCGTGCTCTTGATGGCGGCAGTGGCTTATTTCCTACTCACAAACATTATCATTGCCACCCATGGCAATGATTCCGTGCTGGCTCGGGCCATTGGCAGAGATCATAAAGGCAAAGTATCGGTGGTGTTGTACGCCCTGGCGGTTCCTTTGGCTTTTCTTTCTCCGATGCTTGCCTTGGCCATCTATGCAGGGGTGGCGGTGATGTGGCTGATTCCTGATGCGCGCATTGAACGGGCCATGCAAGAGTGAAGAGGTGTCCACTTACACGCTTTCAGGAGTGATCTGATGAACGTTCTCTGGTTTCTCCTCGTCGGCGTGATCGCCGGCTGGCTTGCTGGTGTGCTGGTGAAGGGCGGCGGCTTTGGCCTGATCGGCGATCTAGTGGTAGGCATCATCGGCGCGTTGATCGGTGGCCTGCTCTTCAGCGGCCTGGCGGGCGCGGCAGGCGGTGGCCTCTTGGGCAGCATCCTGGTGGCCACCCTTGGCGCGGTGATCCTGCTTGTGGTGTTGCGCGTTCTGAAACGGGCCTGAGCACCAACGGCCTGAGCACCCAACGGTCCGAACGCCAATGGAGGACTACTGTTCAAACAGAGGCAAAGTTCCCTTTCCTCTCGTCATCCCATTGCCAGATTGGTCATGAGTCTCCAAGACAAAATCAAGGCCACAGCCAAGGACGCTGAAGGTCGCCTTGAGGCCGCTGCTGGCGACCTTACCGGCGACGATCAGATGAAAGCCAAGGGTCAGGCCAAACAGGTGCAGGCCCATGTGATGGATGCTGCTGGCGCGCTCAAAGACAAGGTGCAACATGCCGCGGAATCCGTGGGTGACGCCATTGAGAACCTCACCAGCAAGGCGGACTGAACCCAGGACTCTCAGAGCCTGACCCAACAGGCTCCCTTCAAGGTGCTTGCTCTACTCGGGCGATCCCCAAGGATGACCCTAGGTACCCAAGGCCCTTGGGGGGCCCAGGGAGGCCATGGACGTCCAAAGGGTGCCCCTGGCTGTCCAATGGGTAAATGAATGCAACCATCTTGCGCTTGGCCGACATTGTCTTGCCCTCAGACTTGGCAACAAGGCCTAGCGGCTGCATCGATCTGCCAGGGTGAGAGGCAACCTCACCCTGGCTTCAGATGTCCATGCGAGCACGTCTCCTTCTGTGCGCCGTCGCAGCGAGCCTGACGGGCTTGTCCGCCCGTCCTGGCCGCGCCGCCGAAACGCTCACCTGCTGGATGAACACGTCGCAACAGACCTGCACGGTGAAGCCCTGGGGCAAGAAGGATGGCTTTGAGATCACCTTCAGCGGCAGCGCCATCTTCCGCTTCACCCCCGCTGGCCCTCCCACCACCGACCGCCGGCCCATGCGCGATGAACAGGGCAGGCTCTGGCTGATGAGCGGTCACCACAGCTTCACGCTTGAAGAACAGGGGCCCAACCGCAACCGCATCCGTGTAGCTAGCCCCTCAGCACGGTGAAGCTCCAGGCCAGCTAAAAAGCCCCCGCCGCAGGCCGATGGCTGCGGTGGGGGCGAAGGCTCAGCTTCTTGATTTGGGAGCCGTCAGTCGCAGTTCGACGGGTTGGTGTAGGTGAAGGATTTGTAGCGATTGAAGACGCTGCGCACATCGACACAACTGCCACCCCGCTTCCAGAACGAGTCCGTCCCGTTGTCCCTTGCGCTGGTGCGGATGTAGGTGAAGCCAGAGGCCGTCAGGCGGCTTTCCACGTAGCCCGGATCACCCCCTTTGAGGATTTGCAGCTCGGCCACCGGCTGCCCCACCACCCCGGCCGTTGCAGCGGCGGGCTTGCCACCGCTGAGCAGGGAGCCGATCAGGGCACCCACCGCCGCGCCGGCCACAGACGCTCCGCTGGCGGTGCTGGGGTGGTCATCGAATTGGGCCTCGGGATTGGTGACCGTATCGGTCTTCACCGAGAGGCGATGGGTGCTGTCGCCGTCATTCCAAGTGAACACCCCTTTGCTGCCCAGGTCTTCAAACAGCACGTTCTGCTGGATGCCCTCAGGGGTTTCGACATGCAACTGTTGGCGGCTAGGGCCGGAGAAGCGGAAGCGGTTGCCATTTTCCAAATCCACAACAAACAGCGTGATGGGTCCGTTCTGCTTTTGCTTGACCGTGCAATAGCCATTGAACACTTCATGGCTGTCATCCTTTAGGGAGCAGCGCCCATTGGCCCGGGCCAAAGTGTCGGCCAGGGAAGGGGAGAGGACGAGCCCGCTGGCCATCAGGGCGGCGCCCCACAGTGCAAACTTGCGTTTGAATGACATTGGAAAAAGACTGGACTCTTTGACCTTACCCCTGCATGAAGGCAAACAACTTCCACCCCATCGCGAAGACGCGCAGAGCAAACTTGCGTCTCAATGACATTGGCAGACAGTAGGGTTTCTGAAAACGCCATTCATCAGCTGCCTTGCCCTTCTCCAGCTTCAAGCCCGCGCTTCGCCACCAGCTCCTAGGGGAGGGCTTGGCCCTGGATCTCGACACCGAGGATTTCGGCTGCTGGGAGGCCGCCGTGGCCACCACCTTGGGGCACCACCGCAGCGAGCTGCTTTCCTTCCACGAGCCGTTTCGGGCCTGCTTCCGCATCGGCCAGCTCGGAGGCTACGGGGTGCTGCACCTGCGGGGGCGGGGGCGGGTGCGGTTGAGCCGGGAGCAGCACCACCACAGTGTGTTGTGGCTGCCCATGCGGGGCATGACGCAAGAAACCATTAACGGCGACACCTGGCTGGCGGAACCGGGCACGGGCCTGTTGTTTGTGCCAGGGGATGGGATGGTGGGCGACACCAGCCTGGAGCTCGAAGGCCTCTCGATCCTGATTCCCAAGACGCTCACTCCCCTCCTGGGGCGTCCTGGCCAGCGACTGCTCGCCCAGGGGCCCTTGGAGCAAGCCATCCTCGCCAGCGCCCGCCAGCTGGCCGCCGCAGCCGCCGGGCAACCCCTGGGGGCCGCCCACGCGGCCGATCAACTCACCGATGCCCTCCAGGCCTGGCAGATCTGGCACGACCAGCCCCCCAGCCGGGAGCGACTCACCTCCCGGCGACGGCGGGACACCATCCAACAGGCGCGGCAATGGATGGCGGCACGGCTCGAGGATCGCTTCGAGTTGGCGGACCTCAGCGAGGCGGTGGGCGTATCGCCCCGCCAACTGCAATACAGCTTCCTGCAGGAGCTGGGCCGCTCGCCGATGGTGGAAGCCAAGCGCCTGCGTGTGCAGCGACTGCGCTCCCTCCTGCTGGATCCCAGCCAAAACCACCGCAGCATTGCTGAGCTGATGGCGGCGGCGGGCCTGATCGCCTCCGGGGTGACCTCGGCGGATTACCGCCATTGGTGCGGAGAAAGCCCGCGGCAGACGCGCCTCAAGCGCCAGCTCCACGACGCGGGGCTGGTGCTGGCTCCCGGCGCCTCCCGCTCGCGCCTCGCCACAAAGACAAGAGCCGAGGCCTGAGCCCATGGGGCGTCGGCGCCTGTGGTGGCTGGTCCATCTCGGGCTGGGGTTGGCCTGGACTGGACTCCTCGCCTGCCGGGCGCCTGGCCCCTCAGGCCTGGGGGCCAGCGGGCCCCAGGTGGCCCTGATGCTGCTTCTGGCCGGTTGGCTGCCCTCGCTGGCCCTGGCCGGTTGGCAGGTCAATCACCGCCGCTGGGTCTCCTTGCTGCTCAGCGATGTGCTGGCCGCTGGGCTGTTGGTGCTGGTGGCCTTCACCGCCTACGTGCCCTTGTTCTTTTTCAATGTGGCCTGGTTCCTTCCGCTGGCGCTGCTGCCGCGGGGGGTGCTGAGCGAGCTGGTGGTGAGGCTGCTCCCCGCTCCGAAGCGCTGAACCGCCAGAGGCTCAGCCTTCCGCTCCCGTGGGCAGCGGCCGGCCCACCCACTCCCTGTGCGCCAGGAGGAGCAGCAGAACCCCATTGGCTGTGGCATACATCAGGCCTTTGAGCGCCATGAGGGGAACGGAGGGGAAACGGGACAAAAGGGCGAGCACACCAAACACACCGGCCATCAGGGCCATGTAGATCAGCGGCGGAGTCCACGTGCGCCAATGGAGCTGGGTGTGGCTGGCAAAGGTGGCCTGCTCAAAAAGCAAGGCGATGGCACCGATGCCATACACGTAGTAAAAGACAGGGGAGAAAAGGAAGAGACTGAGCAGGGCCATGATGGCCGCCACATCAGCCGACCAATTCCGGGCATAGGCCGTGAGTGTGAGCACGGCCAACATCAGGGCCCCTGGCAGGAAACCCAGATTGGCCAGCCAAGGAGAGTGGAACAGATGCAACAAGGAATAGGCCAGGGACGATTCCGTAATGGCGCGATCGGCAAGAAAGCTGTAGGGAGATAAAAAAGACTGGCCCAAGACCTGATGGGCGCCAGCCATGATCAGGACGAAGGAGAAGCCAAGCGCCAGAACAAATCTCCACCTGATCCTCGACAAAAGATCAGCCAGCCCACCCCTCCACTGCTCATCAACAAGCAGAAAAGGAAGCATGACAATGGGATAGAACTTATATGAAAGAGACAGGGCAAAGAGCAATCCAGCAGCCAGATCTTTTTTGGCGCGATAGCACAGCACGGAGATCAACAACAAGCCTGACACTGCCAGGTCGTTCTGCCCATAGGCGTAGAGCCTGAAAAAATAAGGGTTGAGATAGAGAAAAAACAGGATGGCCCAACTGATCCAAGCAGGCAGACGATCCTCTGCGCACCTGTTGAGCAGCAGCACGCCACCAGCCAGCCAAATCCAACAAAACAACAGTCGTGGCGCGTTCGGATGAACCGCAGACACAAGAGCCATCAAGTTGTGGGTCGGTCCGTAGGCGTTCGTGCCCAAACGTTGCAGATTGGTGGGATCAGCGAGCGTGGTGCGCCACTGTTCGAGGTAGGCGGGATAGTCGAGTTGATAGGGCAACCCGAAGCTGGCGAGTGCAAAGGCCAGGCCGAGGCCCACAAGGATCCAGGGCTGAAGGCGCTGGTTGTGCCAAAGCCTGGCGGCCACGAAGGGAAGACGCACGGCGTTCGGGGCGAGGGGAAGACCCGCCTAGGCTGCTACTCCGCCGCGTCTTCGCCTCACGCGCCCTCCGCCGCCATGACCCCCGCACCGGTCGGCCCTGATCTGGAGATCCGGGCACGGGCCCTGCTGGCCCAGCTCTCCACCCAGGAGAAGTTGGGCCTGCTGGATGGCGACACGCCCTTTTGGGCCGGCATGGCCGACATTGCCCTGCGGGATGCCTCCCATCGCCATCCCTGGCCGGCGGGCCAGCTCCCCCGGCTGGGGCTAAAGGGCCTGCAGTTCGTGGATGGGCCCCGGGGGGTGGTGCTGGAGGGCGGCGCCACCACCTTTCCGGTGCCCATGGCCCGCGGGGCCAGTTGGAATCCAGCGCTGGAGGAGCGCATCGGGGAGGCCATCGCCCGAGAAGCCCGCTCCTTTGGGGCCAACTGGGTGGCGGCGGTGTGCATCAACCTGCTGCGCCATCCGGGCTGGGGCCGGGCCCAGGAAACCTACGGCGAAGACCCGGTGCATGTGGGCGCCCTCGGCGCGGCCATGACCCGGGGCCTGGAGCGGCACGCCATCGCCTGCGTGAAACACTTCGCCCTCAACTCCATCGACAGCTCCCGCTTCCTGGTGGATGTGCAGGCCAGCCCCCGGGTGCTCCATGAGCTCTACCTGCCCCACTTCCGCGACTGCGTGGAGGCCGGCGCCGGCTCGGTGATGAGCGCCTACAACCAGGTGAATGGCCGCTGGTGTGGCGAGCATCCCGAGCTGCTGGAGGGGATTCTCAAGCGGCGCTGGGGCTTCCAGGGCTTTGTGGTGACCGACTTCATCTTCGGGCTGCGGGATGGGGTGGCCGGCCTCCTGGCGGGGCAAGACCTGGAGATGCCCTTCCGCATGGTCTTTCAAGGCACCCTCCCCGAAGCCCTCGCCCAGGGCCGGCTGCCGATGGGGCGGATCGACGATGCCGTGCTCCGCCAACTGCGGGTGCAACTGCGGGTGCAACTGCGGGTGCCCCACGGCACCTATCCGCCCGCCCTGCGCCGCTGCCCGGAGCACCTAGCCCTGGCAAGGGAAGCGGCCCAGCAGGCCATCGTGCTGCTGCGCAATGAGCAGGCCGTGTTGCCGCTGGGGGAGCTGGAATCCCTGGCGGTGATCGGCTCCCTGGCCGCCACGGCAAACCTGGGCGATCGAGGCTCCTCCGACACCCGCCCGCCACCGGGAGCGGTGGTGACCCCCCTGGAGGGCCTACGGGCGGCCCGGCCCGAGCTGCCGATCCACCACGACCCTGGCCGGGATGCAGCGGCGGCGGCGGCCCTGGCGGCCCGCTGCGACGCGGCGGTGGTGGTGGCGGGGCTCGACTGGCGCCTGGAGGGGGAGCACATCCACCCCGGCGACATCGGCCCGATCCTGGAGCAGATTCCCCCCCCGGATGGGTTGCGGCGCCAGCCCACTTGGCCGCTGCTGCGGCCCCAGTGGCAGCGGTTCACGGGGGTGATCTCCTGGCTCACCAGCCATGCCTCCGCCCGGGAGGGGGGCGACTTCGCCGCGGGCGATCGCACGGATCTCCACTTGCCCGATGGGCAGGTGGCCCTGATCCGCGCCGTGGCCGCCGCCAACCCCCGCACCGTGGTGGTGCTGATGGGCGGTGGGGCGATCCTCTGCAGCGAATGGCAACAGCTGGTGCCGGCTCTGCTCCTGCTCTGGTACCCCGGGGAGCAGGGGGGGCATGCCCTGGCTGATGTGCTCTACGGGGCGGTGTCGCCCTCGGGCCGGCTGCCCTTTGCCCTTCCCACCAGCGAAGCGGCCTTGCCGCCCTTTGAGCCCCGGGCGCGGCGGGTGGTCTACGACCTCTGGCATGGCTACCGGCGCCTGCAGCGGCTGGGCCAAGGGGCGGCCTATCCCTTCGGCTTTGGCCTCTCCTACAGCTTCTTCGCCCACTGCAACGCCACAGCTGTGCTGCATCGCGGGGCCGGCGAGGACGGATGGGTGGAGCTGGCGGTGCACGTGCGCAACAGCGGCGAGCGGGCCGCCGCAGACGTGGTGCAGGTGTATCTTGAGCCGCCGGGTGTGGTGTTGGAGCGGCCCCGGCGCAGCCTGGTGGCCTTCCAGCGGGTGCACCTGGAGCCGGGCGAGACGCGGCGCCTCAGCCTTCCCATCCCGCTGCGGCGCTTGGCCTATTTCGATGCTGAGCGCGACAGGTTTGCGCTGGAGGCGGGACGCCATCGCCTGGTGGTGGCGCCCCACGCTGAGGCACCGGGACTGACTGTGGATCTGCTGCTAGAGGCGGCTGCGCTCGGCCCCTAGGAAGGGCTCCAGGGACAGGGCTCCCATAGACCAGGAGTTCAGCGGCCCATGCGGGCCAGGCAGCGCCGCAGACGGCCGCGGTTGAAGCGCTGCAGGAGCACGCAGGGGAGGTTGAAGAGGGTGGCAAACACCACATTCACCAGCACCGCCGCTGGCGGCAGCCAGAGGGCGGTGAGCAGCCCAGCGGGCCAGAGCAGCCAGTGCACCAGCTCGGCGCGGCGGGTTTCCACCACCAGCCGCCGCAGAGCCGCCGGATCCCGCCGCACCAGGCTGGCCTTGGGCACCCCGCCCGGCAGGGCGCCGCCGGCATCGGGAATCCAGCGCTTCCAGATCCGGATCCCCGGCGCCCCAGGGGCCGCTCGGCTCCGCTCCCGGGCGGAGGCAGGAGCAGGCCCCAGCGCCCCAGAGCTCAGCCAGCGGGGCGGCACCTGATTGGCCAGCAACCCCACCAGCAAGGCAGAGCCCACCCAGAAGGCCGCCGAGCTGATCAGGGGAAGTAGGTCCTGAGGGGCC
>JBIIJA010000038.1:0-10153 GCA_044234195.1 Cyanobium sp.
TTGCCTTTCCTCGCTGCCGGGGGAGTGCTCGCCCTGCTGGTGGTGGTGCAGGTGACCCTGGGCAACCAGCTGATCTGGGTCTATGGGCTCCACACGGTGCCCGTGGTGGAAGCCCAGCGGGCGGGGTTGGTGGGATGAGCACAGCCCTTCTGGCCATGGCGCCCATCGACCAGCTGGCCCCCAGGCTGGGGCCCAACGACCTGCCCTATGCCCTGCCGATCCACCCCAACCTGGTGCATTTCACGATCGGCCTCTTTGTGATCGCCATCGCCTTCGACATCGCAGGTGCCCTCTATCCGGTGGAGAAGCGAGTGTTTCGTTTCTTGGCGCTGCCTGTGACCCGCAAAGGCTTTCACGATGTGGGTTGGTACAACCTGCTGGCCTGCGCAGTGGTGAGCTTTTTCACTGTGGCCGCTGGTTTCTTTGAGATGCTGCTGGCGGTTCCCATCGCCGGGGTGAAAAGCAGCATCGGCCTTCAAAGCATGGAGACGATGCTCTGGCATGGCGTGGGTGGGGTCGCCATCCTCCTGGCGATTGTGGCCATGACCATCTGGCGTGGCTTCCAGCGCTTCCTGTGGCGCAAGGACATGGGCCGGCAGGTGCAGTGGCTCTATCTGCTGGTGGGCCTGGGGCTGTTTCCGGTGCTCGGCCTGCACGGCACCCTTGGCGCCGAGCTGGCCGCCGAATTCGGGGTGCACATCACCGCAGACCAACTCCTGGCTTCCGGCCAGAATCTCCAGGAGGCCCTGCCATGACCTCCGCATCCCCCCAACAGCTCCGCAAGCCGGCGCTCACCTTGGTGTTGGTGGGCCTAGCTCTGGTGGTCAACCTCGCCCTCAGCCTGTGGATGCGGGCCCAGGTTCCCTCGTGGCTGCCCGTGCAAGCCTCCTCGGCTGCTCCAGTCGTGGATGGGCTCTTTGCCCTGGAAACGGCCATCGGCACCTTCCTCTTCCTGGGGTGCGTGGAGGTGATCCTGTGGACCGTGCTCTTCAACCGCGGGTCGAAATACGACCTGGAGAATGGTGCGCCGATTGAGGGCAACTGGAATCTGGAGATCGTCTGGACCATCGTGCCGTTGATCACCGTGATGGCCATCGCGTGGCACAGCATCGGTGTCAATGGCACCCTGGCCACCCTGGGGGGCAAGGAAAGGGTGCGTGACGACGCCCAAGCCTTACAGCTGGCCGGTGGGGCCGAGGCGGGCCCAGCGGCCCTCGGCCCCGTTCAGGTGATCGCCCGGCAGTGGTCCTGGGAGTTCGTCTACCCCGGAGGGCTGCGCAGCGCGGAACTCCACCTGCCCGTGGACCGACCGGTGAGCTTTGAGCTGGTGTCGCTGGATGTGCTCCACGGCTTCTACATCCCCGCCTTCCGCCTCAAACAGGACATCATTCCCGGCAGCGTGATCCGCTACCGCCTCACACCCACCCGGATTGGTCGCTATCGGCTGCGGGATTCCATGTTCAGCGGTGGTTATTTCTCCACCAATCAAACCGATGTGGTGGTGGAATCGGCCGATGACTTCGCCACCTGGCTGAAGCAGGCCCCCCGCCACCCCCTGGCCCCCAGCTGGAATCCTGCCACGGAGCTGCATCAGCGTCGGCTGGCCAATGGCAACAGGGGTTGGCCCATCGTGGCGCCAGCACCACCGCCTGAAGTGAACGTGGGGCTGGATCCAGCCAGCAGCCACGAAGCCTGAAGCACCAGCACGCCAAAAACTGAACCCTGCCCGGCCTGCCCCCATGAGTTCCACGTCCAGCTACGACCCCCGCGTGCTTCGGGCGCCTCATCCGGTGCCCGGGGCCCCCAACAACTGGAAGCGCTTCTTCACCTTCAACACGGATGCCAAGGTGATCGGCATTCAATACATCGCTTTGGCGTTGTTCTTCCTGCTGGTGGGAGGGCTGCTGGCCATGATCATGCGGGGGGAACTGCTGACACCAGCGGCGGATCTGGTGGACCCAAGTGTCTACAACGCCCTGTTCACCATGCATGGAACTGTGATGCTGTTCCTATTTTTGTTTCCGGTGCTCAACGGCTTCAACAACCTGTTGATCCCCACCATGATCGGCGCCCCCGACATGGCCTTCCCCAAGCTCAACGCCATTGCCTTCTGGCTCTTTCCCGTCTTCGGCCTCCTGCTGATGGCCAGCTTCTTCCTGCCCAGCGGCCCCTCCGCCTCGGGCTGGTGGGCCTATCCGCCCGTTAGCACCCAGAATCCCTTAGGGCAGTTCGTGAACGGACAGTTCATCTGGATCTTGGCGGTGGCCCTCTCGGGAATCTCCTCCATCATGGGCGCCGTGAACTTCGTCACCACCATCGTGCGCATGCGGGCGCCGGGGATGACCTGGTTCAAGATGCCGATCTTTTGCTGGACCGCCATCGCAGCCCAGATCATCCAGCTGGTGGGACTTCCCGTGCTCACGGGGGGGGCTGTGATGTTGCTCTTCGACCTCAGTTTCGGTACCTCCTTTTTCAAACCGGAAGGGGGTGGAGATCCGATGTTGTATCAACACTTCTTCTGGTTCTATTCGCATCCTGCCGTCTATGTGATGGTGTTGCCGGTGTTCGGCATCTTCTCAGAATTGTTTCCGGTGTATGCCCGGAAGCCACTCTTTGGCTATCCACTGGTGGCGATCGCCTCCTTCGGCATCACCTTGCTGAGCTTGATCGTGTGGGTTCACCACATGTTCTACAGCGGCACGCCCCAGTGGATGCGCAACCTCTTCATGGTCACCACGATGCTGATCGCCGTGCCCACTGGCATCAAGGTGTTTGCCTGGATCGCCACCCTCTGGCGGGGCAAGCTGCGGCTCTCCACCCCCATGCTCTTCTGCCTGGGGGGCCTGGTGAACTTCATCTTCGCGGGCATCACCGGCGTGATGCTGGCAACGGTGCCGATCGACATCCATGTTGGCAACACCTACTTCGTTGTCGGCCATTTTCACTACGTGATCTTCAACACGATCACCTTTGGGGTGTTTGCCGCGATCTACCACTGGTTCCCCAAATTCACCGGCAGGATGTACTACGAGGGCCTGGGCAAGCTGCATTTCCTGTTGACCTTCATCGGCAGCACCCTGAATTTTCTGCCCATGCACTGGGCTGGTCTGATGGGGATGCCTCGGAGGGTGGCGTCTTACGACCCGGAATTTGCCCTGGCCAACGTGCTCGCCAGCCTGGGCGCCTTCCTTCTTGGGGTAGCCATGATCCCCTTCCTGCTCAACCTGGCGAGCTCCTGGGCCCGCGGGGAGAAAGCTCCGGCCAACCCCTGGAACGCCATCGGCTTGGAATGGTTGCTGCCCTCTCCGCCCCCCCTGGAGAACTTCGAAGACGACGTGCCCACGGTCATCAGCGGCCCTTATGGCTACGGTCTGAATGTTCCTCTTGTTGCGGATGAGGACCGTTACGTCCAACGCGCCAATGAGGTGTGACCCATGACCACCACAACCCCCAACGATCTCAAAGGCCCGCTGAAGCAAACCCATGCCCACGGCCACGGCGGCCACAACCTCACGGGGATGATCATCTTCCTCTGCTCGGAGAGCGTGATCTTTCTCGCGTTCTTTGTGGGCTATGCCGTGTTGAAGCTGTCTTCCCCCATCTGGCTTCCTGAGGGGGTGAAGGGGCTGGAGGTGCGCGACCCCCTGATCAACACCATCGTGCTCGTGAGCAGCAGTTTTGTGGCCTGGTTTGCGGAAACGCGGCTGCACAGAAAACAGCTCTGGGCCTTTCGGGGGGTGTGGCTGCTCACCATGGCGATGGGCACCACTTTCGTGATCGGCCAGGCGATCGAATGGCGCCACTTGGCGTTTGGATTGGGGAGTGGGGTCTTTGGCAGCACGTTCTATCTGCTGACCGGCTTCCACGGCTTGCATGTGATCACGGGGATCCTGCTGATGGCGCTGATGCTCTGGCGCTCCTTTCGCCCGGGCAACTACGACGGCGGCGAGGCCGGTGTGACTTCGGTGTCGCTCTTCTGGCACTTCGTGGATGTGATCTGGGTGCTGTTGTTTGTGCTCATTTACGTCTGGCAGCGGCCATGAGCGAGGAAACGACCATCAGTTCGGAGATGGGGCTGATCATCGACGATCAGGAGCACGATGTGATCGTGATTGGCGCCGGGGCGGCTGGTTCCAGTTTGGCCGCCGAGCTCACCGCCGCCGGAAAGCGGGTGCTGTTGCTGGAGCGGGGAGATCCTTTGCCCCTGGCCGAGCAAAACATCTCAGGCATCGCACTCATGCGCCAGAAGCGCCACCAACCCCCGGAGAGCTGGTTTGGGCCCGATGGCGATCCTTTTCAACCGCAAACGGTCTATGCCCCCGGGGGCAACACCAAGATCTGGGGTGGGGTGCTGGAGCGGATGCGAGAGGCGGAGTTCAGCGGCCTGCCGATGCAGGGAGGCCCTTCCCCCGACTGGGAACTCCGCTATGGCGACCTTGCTCCCTGGTATGACCGGGCGGAGCAGCTGTTCCGGGTGCATGGCCAGGCGGGCCTGGATCCCACTGAGCCCCCCCGCGCCGGCCCCTATCCGTTTGAGCCCCGCCCCATCGCTCCTTTCCTGGAGGCGCTGGGGGAGGGTCTGGTGCGCCAGGGCCTTCACCCCTACCCCCTGCCCCTGAGCTGGACAGACACTCCAGACCATAGGAGCGGCGACGCCGAGGGATGCGTCCTTGCACCAGCCTTGGCAACGGGCCGATTGCATCTGCGCACCGGCGCCAAGGTGAGCACGATCGCCGTGGCCCCCGATGGCCGCCGCGTGGAGGGGGTGGAGGCGGAACTCGGGGGACAGCGCTGGTTGTTTCGTGCCCATCAGGTGGTGTTGGCGGCCGGAGCGGTGAACAGCGCCGTGATCCTGCTGCGCTCCAGGAGCGAGACCTATCCCACCGGCCTGGCCAACGGCTCCGATCAAGTGGGCCGCAACATGATGAAGCCCCAATTGAGCGTGATCCTTCAGCGGGCCAGCCAGCCCAACGACGGCCGCTATGACCGCAGCTGGGGCATCACGGATTTCGTGGGCGGCGATCGCAATGTGACCTACACATTGGGCACCATCCAAACGGGCGGTGGCGTGCTGCGAGATTCTTTGTTTGCCGAATCGCCGCCGGTGCTCTCGTTGGTGTCGCGGCTGTTGCCGGATGGGGCACTGGAGTGGCTCGCCGATCGTTCCTTCACCTGGTGGGTGATGACGCCGGTTCTGCCCGATCCCGCCAACCGGGTGAGCCTGCGGGGGGAGCGGGTGCACGTCGACTACCTGCCCAATTGCCGCGAAGCGCACGACCGGCTGGTTTATCGCTGGATGGGAGAGATCCAAAAGGTCGACGACGACCCCCTCACGCCCGAGGTGCGCCGCACGGTGGTGTACCCCCGCGGCGAAGCCCCCCTGGCACTCATTGGCCATGCGTGCGGCACCTGCCGCATGGGGAGCGATCCGGCCGCCGCGGTGGTGGACCTGCAGGGCCGCTGCCACGGCATCGACAACCTCTGGATCGCCGATGCCAGCGTCTTCCCAGGCTGCCCCACGGTGGGCCCGGGCCTCACGGTGATTGCCCATGCATTGCGGGTGGCCCAGGCGGTGTTGGGGGTGCTTTGAAGGGGTTGGGCCGCCACCGGGCATCCCGGATGGTCAGGCCAGATGCTGCTCAATCCACGCAACCCAATGTGCAGAGAGCATTTGACCCATCAATCCCCCCAAAGCATGTTGGCCATCAGTGTGGGTTTGTCCGGGGAATGCTGCTCTGCCACAACGGCGTTGGAAGGGGTTTCCTCAACGGTGTTGATGGCCTGCGCAGGTAAAGCGAGCGAAAGGGAACAGGCAACACTCGCCAGCAACAGCTTCGAGGTTTCCATGTTGATCTGATTAACGATACTTAGTTTATCCTCTTCCCGGAGCGAAGAGCCCCTAAGGCGATGGCTTGATGGTTTGAGCAGGCAAGATGCTTGCAAACACTCAAAGAAGCCACCAGCGGGGCTTCATGAAGTAGTCCTCGTCCTCGTACTCCACCAGAGCTCCATCGGCATAGGTCACCAAATCGTTGGGGCTGACCTCGAAGCCGGCCCTCCGGGCGATGGCGGCCACCTCATCGGCATCGGCCGCCGCCGTGGTGGAGAGCTGCTCCTGCAGGGCGGGATCCAGGCGGATGGCCGCGATGAAGGCAGCAAGGGGATGCTCTGCCATGGGGGTGAGGCGTGAGGAAGACCCTAGTTTGATGGCGGGAGCGGAGAGATGACGCGTTGGGGACCCCCTGCGGGAGGGTGGAAAGTGCCCGGCACAGGCTTGTGAGGCCAACGCCCCTCTCACTCTTCCCCCGCTCCTTTCCCCCACTTGGCCCGCCCCTCAGTCCACTCGCCGCCGCAACGCCGCCAGAAGCTTTTCAAAGGCCTCTGGCAGCGGCGCTTCGCACACCAACCGCTCGCCGCTGATTGGATGATTCAGCCCCAAGGCCACCGCATGAAGGGCCTGACCCGGCAGCTCCACGGGCAGGCGCCGGGCCCGGGAATACACCGGATCCCCCACGATCGGGTGGTGGATGTGGGCGCAGTGCACCCGGATCTGGTGGGTGCGGCCCGTATCGAGCTGGAAGCGCAGCAGGGCGTAATCTCCCAGCCGCTCCACCACCTGCCAGTGGGTGCAGGCATGGCGGCCGGAGCCATCCGCCACCACGGCATATTTCTTGCGGTCGGCCGGGTGGCGGCCAATGGCGCCCACGATGGTGCCGGAATCAGCCGCGGGCTGACCATGCACCACGGCCAGATACTCCCGGCTGGCAATGCGCTTCTGGATCTGCCCCTGCAGCTTCACCAGGGCCTCCTGGCTCTTGGCCACCACGATGCAGCCGCTGGTGTCCTTGTCGAGGCGGTGCACGATGCCCGGCCGCAGTTCGCCGCCGATGCCCGGCAAATCCGGGCAATGGTGCAGCAGGGCGTTCACCAGGGTGCCGTCCTTGTTGCCGGGCGCTGGATGCACCGTGAGGCCGGCCGGCTTGTTGAGCACGATCAGGTGGGCGTCCTCATAGAGCACATCCAGGGGGATCTCCTGGGGGATCAGGTAGGGCAGGGGCTCGGGCGGCGGCATCCACAGCTCCACCACATCTCCTTCGCGCAAGGGGGTTTTGGCCCGGCCCGTGAGGCCGTTCACCCGCACGCAGCCCGCCTCGATGAACTTCTGGATGCGGGCGCGGCTCTGCTCCGGCCGCTGAGCCACCAACCAGCGATCCAGCCGCATCGGCAGGGGCTTGGGGTAGGTGAGGCTGAGCAACTCCCCTTCCCCTTGGCCAAATCCCTCCATCCCCCCAACATCGGTGGTCTGTGAGCAGCCTGCCAGTTGAACGGTGAGGCGAGGTGCCGCCTCGGGTGAAGGGCTAGGACATGCTCGATTTCAAGACAGCCGAAATCGTTGGATCAGATGTCACCCCTGCCGTTGCCGCTGTGAGCAGATTGCTTTCTCTGCCGTTGGACGGACTGAGATCAATGGTGATAAGGCTTCCGTAGGAGATTGGAGATCTGCCGCCACTTGTTGGCCCTGTGATGTGGTGCCACTCAGCCAACGGGAGCCCTGCCATAGTGAAAAAGTTAAATGGACGTTCCCGGGCTTTGGACGGTATTGCCCCTCTTGATGTCCTGGAAGCTCGTAGGGATTTGTTGCTTCGGCTGCTTCAGGATCAACAGTTGCTGGTGGCCGTGTTCCCCCGCTTTCTGGCCCTCACGCTGGCCTTCCGCTCAGGAACGGGGGGAGCCTCACCCTTGCGGACGTTGGACTTCGCCACCTCCGTGGCTGATGGTCTCGCTTGCCTCGAGCAAACCCCAGGCCCCTTCCACCTGCTGGTGAGTGAGCACTTGGCGGATGGCCCAGGCCTGAACCTGATCCGGGCCGCCAAGGCCCACTCACCCCTCCACCGCTGCCTGCTGGTGCTCACCCACAACCATCGTGTGTTGGTGGAGGCGGCCCTGGAGAGCGGAGCTGATGCGCTGGTGCTGGAAGAGAGCCTGGGGCGCACCGGGGCCCTGGTGTGTGCGGTGGAACAGGTGCGGAAGGGCCGCACCTTCGTGGATCCGGGCTTGAATCAGGAGCCCATCGGCGATGCAGCGACCAGGCCCGCCCCTCTCACCCCCCGGGAAGTGGCTGTGTTGGAGCTGGTGGCCAAGGGCCTGAGCAACAGGGAGATCGGCGAACGGCTGCATATCGCCTCCACCACGGCCCGCGACCACGTGCAAGACATCCTCCGGCGGCTGGGTGTGAAGAGCCGGGCAGCGGCGGCGGTGGAGGGGGTGCGACTGGGCTACTGCCGCTGAATCTGCCTTCGGGACGGCCCCGATTCCCTGCAGATGAAGGATGGACCCAAACCCTTGGCGGTTCGTAGGACTCCGACACTGACCTGGAGCCCTCATGGTTGAAGTTGCCTCCCCGATCACCTTCGCGGTTAGCGGCCAGCGCTGGTGGAACGGCTTCACCGCTGAGCTCACCATCACCAACACCAGCGGCCAGGATTTGACGAGCTGGAGCACCAGCTTCGACACGCCCCATCGGATCACGGGAACGCCCTGGGGCACCACAATCACCAGTGTGGATCTGGGCAACGGCCTCACCCGCTACACCCTCACCGGTGCGGGCTGGGGGGCCTCCCTCAAGGCCGGTGCCTCCGTGAAGGTGGGTTTCAACGGCAGCCAAGGGATCAGCATCGGCAATGACGGGGTTCTCACCGCGGATCTGCTGCTTGCAGCGGTCGCTCCTCCTCCTTTGCCCAATCCTGGACCCTCCACCCCACCGCCCCCGACCACGGCAACAGTCGGTGTGACGGTGGCCGGAACCCGCTGGTGGAACGGTTTCACCGCCGAGCTCACCATCACCAACACCAGCGGCAGTGATCTCAAGAGCTGGAGCACCAGCTTCGACACGCCCCATCGGATCACGGGGGCGCCCTGGGGCGCCACACTTTCCAGCCTCGATCTCGGCAAGGGCCTCACGCGCTACACGCTCACCGGCGCGGGCTGGGGCGCTTCCCTCAAGGCTGGTGCCTCCGTGAAAGTGGGCTTCAGCGGCACCCAGGGTGTCGGCATCGGCAACGATGGCGCCTTGACCGCCGCCCAGTTGTTTGGCAGTGCTCCGCCACCCTCACCACCACCGCCATCCCAGCCTCCATTGCCATCCCCCAGGGGCTACGGCGAAGCCCTGCGACAGTCGTTTCTCTTCTACGAAGCCCAGCGCTCCGGCGACCTGGACGAGCGCAGCAACCGCAACCCCTGGCGTGGGGATTCCGGCCTGCGGGATGGGCGCGACGGCGTGTATTTCGGGGATCGCACCGCGACCAATCTCCAGGCCGGACTGAGCGTCGATCTCACCGGCGGCTATCACGACGCCGGCGACCACGGCAAATTCGGGCTGCCTCTGGCTTATACCCTCTCCACCCTCGCCTGGGGCGGCCTGGCCTTCGAGCGCGGTTACACCGCCAGTGGCCAGCTCGATGAGCTGCTGAGCAGCGTGAAATGGGGCACCGACTATCTGCTGAAGGCCCACGGCACTGATGGCAGCGGAGCGACCCGCTATTTCGTGGCCCAGGTGGGTGATGTGGCGGCGGATCATGCCCTCTGGAGCGCCCCCGAGAGCCAGACCATCCGCCGGCCCGCCCTGGCGGTGACCCCCTCCAAGCCCGGCTCCGACGTGGCCGCGGGCAGTGCCGCAGCCCTGGCCTCGGCATCGATCCTGTTTCGCCGCAACGGAGATGGGGCCTATGCGGACACGTTGCTCCACCATGCCGAATCGCTCTACCGCTTCGCTGACACTTACCGCGGCAAGTATTCAGACTCGATCACCGAGGTGCGCAGTGCCTACAACTCCTGGAGCGGCTACAACGACGAACTGAGCTACGGGGCGGCTTGGCTGGCCCGGGCTGAGGAAGCTTCCGGCGCCGATGGCTCGGCCTATCGCAACCAGGCGCTGCAGATTTATCGCCAATCCATCGGCGGACTGAGCCGGGGATGGACCATCAACTGGGATGACGTCTCCTACGGTACGGCGGTGCTCCTCGCCCAGGACACGGGCGACAGCAGGATCCAGGCTGATGTGCGGGGCTGGCTGGACAGCTGGGTGCAGGGCATCAACGGGGTGACGATCACCAGCGGGGGGCTGCGCCATATCAGCCAGTGGGGCTCCCTGCGC
>JBIIJA010000413.1:0-2536 GCA_044234195.1 Cyanobium sp.
CTTGCCGAGCGACTCCATCACCAGCTGCTGCAGGTAGCGGCTGAACACCTCCAGACGGTCCCGATAGGGAAGGACCACCATGTCGCGCCGCCCCTGGCCCTCGCCTGCGACATACCAACTGGCCGCCAGGAGGGCAGCAGGATTCTGGAGCAAGGTGGTGGCGCGGGTGAGGCGATCCATCGCGGCGGCTCCTTCCAAAAACGCCCGCATCTGGGCTCCGATCAACGCGGCAGGGAGCAATCCCACCGCACTGGTGATGCTCGTGCGGCCCCCCACCCAGTCGGGCATGTCAAAGCGGGCGAGCCAACCCTCCTGCACAGCCACTTGATCCAGCTGGCTTCCTTCCATGGTGACGGCCACCGCCTGCTGCGGCCAGTGACCACCGAGGGCTTCCAGGCGGGCTCGAGCCTGCTGCATTCCGAGCCGGGGCTCGGGCGTGCCGCCAGATTTGCTCACCACAATCACCAAGGAGGTGAGCAGACGAGACCCCAGGGACGCCAGGGTGGCGCTCATGCCTTGGGGATCGACGTTGTCGAAGAAGTGAAACGGTAAGCCTTCCCCCTGGCGTTGCAGGGCCTTCACCATCAGCAACGGACCCAAGCCGGATCCACCGATCCCGATCCAGAGCACATCGCTGAAGCGCTCCCCGCCGGGGGCCTTCAGGTCACCAGCGAGCACCTGGCAGCCAAAGGTGTCCAGGCGCTCAATTTCCCTTTGAATTAACTCCCGAATCTGGGGGGTTGGGGCCCGATCCGGGTCCCGCAGCCAGTAATGCCCCACCTGCCGCTCTTCATCGCGGTTGGCGATAGCGCCGCCTTCCAGCTCAGCCATGGCCACCAGCGCCTCGTTCAACCGAGGCTCCAAGGCCAAAAGATCCTCGGCGCTGAGGGCCATTCGGCTGGGATCCAGCCAAATGCCCAAGTCGGGGTCATGCCAAAGCAAGGCCTCAAAGCGCTGCCACAGGGTGTGGACTTCAGAAGCCTTGAGCGGCGGAAGAGCGGTCGACGGCAAAAGAGTGGACATGGCCGCAGGATTACCGCGCATGCCACAGCACCGTACTGAACCGTCTGAGGGGCCCGTCCGACGGTGGGCCAGCGGGAGGACCGAACGGCCCAGGTCTGGACAAGAGCGCTCCACACCAAATAATGGTTTCAACATGATTCGCAACGATCCAGCAACGGGTCTTCATTGCACGTTCCCTCACTGCACCTTCTCTCACTGCACGTTCCCTGACTGCACGTTCCCTGACTGCACATTCCCTCACTGCACGTTGTCTCACTCCACCCAATCTCAGCCTTCCCAGCGGAGTCGTCTAAAAAAATGGTTGGCTCCTTCGGCCCTCACCTTGCTTGTGGGGGTTGGCGTGATGTGGACGCTGGGAGCACGCCAACATCTCTCCGCAGCAGCCAGATCTTCGCCTTCTTGGATCGATAATGTGCAGTTGCGCCATTCCTCGCCGTTAGAGGGTCAGCGCCCTGATCCGGTGGATTTCACAGCAGAAGAGCTGCGGGAATTAAATCGTCGTTTCGGCGTCCACGGCCCCCAACCGAGGATCGCCCAATTGTTCACGGAAGGGTTGGACCAGCTTCAGCCCCTTCGCAACCACACCCTGTCTCGTCTGGAGGAGTTGCGGCCCCTGATCTTGCGCCACAGCGCCCGGCACCGCATCAACCCCATGCTGGTGGCGGCCGTGTTGTTCGACGAGATGCAACATGCCAAGCCTGGTGAAGACAGCGCCCTGGCGGTGCGCAGCGGTCTGTTTCAAACCCAGGGTCCAGCCCAGCTGAGCGTGGGTGAACTGGTGAAACAGGGCCTGCTCCCGGAAAACGCCACGGCGGAGCAGATCCAAGAAGCACGGCTGCAGCTTCTCGACCCTGACCACAACGTGGAGCTGCTGGTGGGCAAGTTCGCACGCCTCTCCAAGAAATTAGGTTTGCCATCAGGGCGCCTGTTGATGGCCAGCGGCCACCCCCGCGATGCCAAGGCTCTGGCCACCCTGGCCTACCTGCACAACGGCAAACTGGACTACCCGGCACGTATCCTGCGCTACATGCAGGACACGGCTTTGCATGAGATTATTTATACAAATCGGCAGGGCTCTACCAGTCCGCTGATCTAATAAGTTGCACTGATCAAATCTCTACATTCTCGCCATCCGCACCACCAACGACACCTTTTCGCCTTCTGCTGAGGGCACTTCCAAAGGAGAACGCCCATCATTGCCAGCCATGACAGACCGATTAACAGGCTTTTTTGACAACTTTCAGAGACCTCAATGGGTCTAAGCTTTAGACTTAACACATCACTCCAAGGGCCGTCAGGCGAAACCTCAACTCATCCCAATTGAAACTGCGCGGATCTGCCCTTTCACCAGCCAGATCCACATGGCGATGGGTCGTAATCGCTTGGGGGGCAATGGGATAGCGCTTCATCCAATCGGCCAACACAAGCGCCATGGCGTCATATTGGGCAGGGGTGTAGCCGCTGTGGCGGGGTTCTTGGTCCTCCCCATCCAGCGGCGTCTCCAAACTGAGGT
>JBIIJA010000425.1:0-2526 GCA_044234195.1 Cyanobium sp.
GGTCCGGGCGGTGCTGCGCTACCACGTGCTCGCGAGCGAGGTCTTCGCGGCCGCGATCCGGCCGGGACGCTCGATCGAACCGGCGCTCGGCGCGGGCGCGTTCTTCAAGATCGAGATCGAGAACGGTGTGCCGGTGATCTTCGACGGCCGCGGCCGCCGCTCGAACATCGTCGCGACCGACATCGACGCGACCAACGGCGTGATCCACGTGCTCGACCGGGTGATCCTCCCGGCGGACCGCTCGATCGTGCAGATCGCCGCGTCGGCGCCGCAGTTCTCGAGCCTCGTGGCCGCCCTCCAGTTCGCCAGCGTCGACGGCGACCTGGTGGCCGCGCTCTCCGGCCCCGGCACGTTCACCGTCTTCGCGCCGACCAACGCCGCGTTCGACGCGCTGGCCCGCGAACTGACGCACGATGCGAACGCCACCGCGGCCGCGCTGCTGGTGCCGGCCAACCGCGCCCTGGTGCGGGCGGTGCTGCAGTACCACGTGCTCGGCGCCCGGGTGCTGCGCGCCGAGGTCCCGGCCGGTCGGCCGATCGACCCGCTGCTCGCCGGCACGGCGACGTTCACGGTGAACGCCCGCGGCCAGGCGCTGGTGATCACCGACGCACGCCACCGCGACGCGACCATCGCGGCGACCGACGTGTTCGCCAGCAACGGCGTGATCCACGTGCTCGACCGCGTGATCCTGCCGCCGACGCACTGAGCGTGGGTGCATGGTGCGGCGCCGCCCGGGCGCCGCGCCGCACCGGATCTGCGGCCCCGCCCGGGCGCCGCGGCACGACGGGGCCGCCCGAGAGGGCCGCCCCGTCGCGCGTCAGGGCGCGGCCAGCTTCTCCAGCAGCGACTGCTGCGACACGATCTGCCGGGCCCCTCGCGGCCGGCGCCGCGTATAGCCGCCCTCGGCGTCCATCGTCCACGCCGATGCGTTGTCGCGCAGATGGACGGCGATGCCCTCGGCCAGCACCCGCGCCTTCAGGCGGCGGTCGCGGACCGGGAACGCGACCTCGACGCGACGGAAGAAGTTGCGGCCCATCCAGTCGGCCGACGCGAGCCAGACCTCGTCGCGGCCGTCGGCGTGGAAGTGGTAGATCCGGCTGTGCTCGAGGAAGCGCCCGATCACCGAGCGCACGCGGATCGTCTCCGACAGCCCCGGCACACCGGGCCGCAGCGCGCACACGCCGCGCACGATCAGGTCGATCTTCACGCCCGCCTGGCTCGCCTGGTAGAGCGCCTCGATGACGCCGGGCTCGAGCAGTGCGTTGATCTTCGCTGCGATGTACGCCCGCCGGCCGGCACGCGCGGCGTCGGCCTCGCGCTTGATCGCGGCGAGCACGTGCGCGGCGAGCGTGAACGGCGCCTGCAGCAGGCAGCGCAGCTCGCGCGCCTGGCCGGTGCCGGTCAGGCGGCGGAACACCTCGTGCACGTCGGCGCAGACCTCGGGATCGGCGGTGAACAGGCCGAAGTCCTCGTACAGCCGCGCGGTCCGCGGATGGTAGTTGCCGGTGCCCAGGTGCGCGTAGCGGCGCAGCACGCCGGCCTCGCGCCGCAGCAGCAGCGTGAGCTTCGCATGGGTCTTGTGCCCGACCACGCCGTAGACCACGTGCGCGCCGACCTCCTCGAGCCGCGACGCCCAGTTGATGTTCGCCTCCTCGTCGAAGCGCGCCATCAGCTCGACGACGACGGTCACCTCCTTGCCCGCGCGGGCCGCGGCGACCAGGGCCTCCATGAGAGCGGAGTCGGCGCCGGTCCGGTAGATCGTCTGCTTGATCGCGACGACGCGCGGGTCGTCGGCTGCGCTGCGCAGGAAGTCCATCACCGGCGCGAACGACTCGTACGGATGGTGCAGCAGCACGTCGCGGGCGCGGATCGCGCCGAACAGGTCGCGCCCGGCGAGCGCGGCCGGCACGCCGGGCTCGAACGGCGGGAACTTGAGTTCGGGTCGGTCGACCAGGTCGATCACCTGCTGCAGCCGGACCAGGTTGACCGGCCCGTCGACCCGGTAGCAGTCCTGCGGACCGAGGTCGAAGGTGTCGAGCAGCAGCGACAGCACGTGCGCCGGGATCGCGGCCGACACCTCGAGACGCACCTCGTCGCCGTAATGCCGCTGCGTGAGCTCGCTGTGCAGCGCCTGCCTGAGGTCGGTGATCTCCTCCTCGTCGACGAACAGCTCGCTGTTGCGCGTGACGCGGAACTGGTTGACCGAGCGGACCTGCAGGCCGGGGAACAGCCGATCGACGAAGCCGCCGACGACCGAAGTCAGCAGCGTGACCGCGTGCGGCGCTCCGGCGATCTCCTGCGGCACGCGGATCACCCGGGGCAGCGCACGGGGCGCCTGCACGATCGCCACGCCCGCCTTGCGGCCGAACGCGTCGACGCCCTCGAGCTCGATGACGAAGTTCAGGCTCTTGTTCAGAATCCGCGGAAACGGATGCGCGGGGTCGAGCGCGATCGGGGTGAGCAGCGGCTCGATCTCGGCGTCGAACACCGTCTCGGCCCACGCGCGCTGCGCCTCGTTCCACATCG
>JBIIJA010000414.1:0-2524 GCA_044234195.1 Cyanobium sp.
TGCGGATTCGCGAGGGCAACAAGGAAAGAATTCAGCCTTATGAAGGCGTTGTGATCGCCAAGCGCCATGGCGGTCTCAACGAAACCATTACGGTGCGGCGGATTTTCCAAGGCATCGGCGTGGAAAGGGTCTTTTTGCTCCACAGCCCCCAGGTGGCTTCCGTCAAGGTCGAGCGTCGCGGTAAGGTGCGTAGAGCGAAGCTCTTCTATCTGCGCGACCGGGTGGGTAAAGCCACGCGAGTTAAGCAGCGCTTCGATCGTTGAGGGATTTTTCCCTTCTTTGGTGCATCGCCTTGCGCCGTTAGTTCAGCTGGTAGAACGCAGGTCTCCAAAACCTGATGTCGGGGGTTCGAGTCCTCCACGGCGCGTCCGATGCACCCCCCTTTGTAGTTTCCTCGTTCCGAGCATGGAGTTGGATCTTCAACCCGGTGATGTAGTCAAAGTTCTGGAGTCCGCGGCTCTGGGTTGGGTTCGCGCCAGGGTCATCAGGGTCAAATCCGGTGGCCGTGTTGTGGTCCAAAGTGACCAGGGCCGTGAATTCACTGCCCGCGGCAACCAGGTTCGCTTGATTGAACCTGCTGGATTCCGGCCCTAATTTCACTTGTCACGTCTTCCCTTGCATGTTGGCGGAGTCCACAGGGTCTCTCCCATTGGACTCGATCTCTCAAGTCAACAAACCATTTGACGGAGGGAACCGCGGCAACCGATACTGACGAAGTCGGCAATCGGCCGACGGACAAACCTCAGGTCCTGGTACCAGGTTCGTCTTTTTTGGGACTGTAGTTCAATCGGTTAGAGCACCGCCCTGTCACGGCGGAAGTTGCGGGTTCGAGCCCCGTCAGTCCCGTTCCCCCTCATGTTCCCCCGGAACTGAGGTTTTTCCTGAGACCAGATGGCCGCGGCCTCCTCACCTGTACGCGTCCGCCTCGCTCCCAGCCCCACAGGCACCCTCCACATCGGCACAGCCCGTACAGCTGTCTTCAACTGGTTGTTTGCCCGCCGCCATGGTGGCACCTTCCTCTTGCGGATTGAAGACACCGACCGCGAGCGCTCCAAACCGGAACACACCACCAACATCCTGGAGGGCCTCAACTGGCTTGGCCTTCACTGGGATGAGGAACCGGTGATTCAGAGCAGCCGCATCGAGATCCATCGGGCCGCCATCGAGCGGTTGCTGGCCAGCGGACATGCCTATCGCTGCTACACGAGCGAGGAAGAGCTGACAGCCCTGCGGGAGGGGCAGCTGCAGCGCAAGGAGGCTCCCCGCTACGACAACCGCCATCGGCACCTCAGCGCGGAGGACGAGCAGGCCTTGATTGCCCAGGGCCGCCAGGCTGTGGTGCGCTTCCGTATCGACGATGAACGCTCGATCCTTTGGCACGACATGGTGCGAGGGGAGATGCGCTGGAGTGGGGCTGATCTTGGTGGAGACATGGTGATTGCCCGCCGTGCTCCAGCTGGAGCGATCGGGGATCCTCTCTACAACCTGGTGGTGGTGGTGGATGACGCCGCCATGGCCATCAGCCATGTGATCCGGGGGGAAGACCACATCGCCAACACGGCGAAGCAGATCTTGCTGTATGAAGCCCTCGGTTACCCCTTGCCCTTCTTCGCTCATACCCCCCTCATCCTCAACCAAGAGGGCCGCAAGCTCTCCAAGCGGGATGGGGTCACCTCGATCAGCGACTTTCAATCCCTGGGCTACACCCCAGAAGCTCTCACCAACTACATGACCCTGTTGGGATGGTCGCCTCCTGAGGGCATGGGGGAGCGCTTCACCCTCGCGGAGGCGGCCAAGGTCTTCGGTTTCGAGCGGGTCAACCGAGCCGGAGCTCGCTTCGACTGGGAGAAGCTCAACTGGCTCAACGCCCAGGTGCTCCATGGATGGCCCCCCCCAGAGCTGCTCGCCAGGCTCCAGCCCCTCTGGGCCGCTAAAGGTTGGCTGGGGGAGGAGGAACCCTCCGAGCCTTGCCGCTTCTCCCAACAGTGGCTGGAACACCTCGCTGCCCTGCTCGGCCCCTCCCTCACCCTGCTGACCGATGGAGTGTGCCAGGCGGCCCCGTTCTTCACGCGCCCCCAGACCGATGCCCAGGCACGGGAGGTGCTCCAGCTCCCCCACTCCCAGGCCTGCCTCAGCGCTCTGCACGGGCACCTGCAGGCCCAACAACCCAGCCGTGCCTCCCTCGGCCCTGAGGACGCCCAACAGCTTCTCGAGACCTCAGCGGTCGAAGCAGGGGTGAAGAAAGGAGTCATGATGAAAAGCCTCCGCGCTGCCCTTCTGGGCTCGCTCCAGGGACCTGATCTGCTGGCCTCCTGGCAACTGCTGCATGAGATCGGGGAAGACAAAGAGCGTTTGGCAACGGCCCTTTCGGCCTAAGAGGGCCTCGCTGCCTCCCTTGCCCAGAAGGCCCCAGCCTCAATCATCCAAGGTGCCAAAGAGAGGCTCCACCCGAAGGCCGATCACGCTTCCGGCGCGCACCAGAAGATATTCGCCCTCGAGCTCACCGATCGGCACATTGATGAAG
>JBIIJA010000041.1:0-10061 GCA_044234195.1 Cyanobium sp.
GATCCCTTGCGGTAACTGATTGAGGGTCCTTTGCCTGGGGATGGGCCGAGCGGGTAGACCATGCCCACGCGCAACCGCTAGATAACGGTTCTGAAATAGGTTGCAAACCCTACCTGGTTACAAAGAAAAAGCTAGTGGTGGTCAGGGTTTTCTGCCTTGTAACCTCTTGCAACCGGGTTGCAGGTTACATATGTTGAGGGTATGGAAGCAGCACTCACCAGCAGCCAAGCGGCACGGCTGATCGAAGTCGAAACGGGCCGCCAATGCACGCGGCAAAATCTGGAAAAACTGGCCCGCCGTGGGGCGTTACGTGATAGCGCTGCGATCGTGCAAGCCACACCACTGCGATTTGATCCGAGCATTTTGGTGGCCGATTATTGGGCGAGGGTTGCGCCGACCCAGCAACCAACTGTCACAGCCCCAGACAGTCCAGTGGTTCGAAGTGATCTGCCGGCTTACACAGAATCAAGGGCGCGAGCAGAATTTGAGCGAGCGAACCTGCTGGCTCTGGAGCGCAGACAGAGGGCCGGCGAGTTGTTGGATGCGGCAGAAGTACGACGTGAGGCCTTCGCCCTGGCCAGGACCGTTAGGGATGGGATGCTGGCTCTCCCGTCGCGGGTGGCGCCATTGCTGGCAGCCGAGAGCGACCCAAACAAATGCGGGCTGATTTTACGGGCTGAGATTGAGCATGTCCTGACGGCGTTGGCTGATGCTGGGAGCGAGAAAAACGGTCACTAGGTTGTGGCATAGATGAACCTATAAAAAATTGTCTGATCCTCCTCTCCAGCCGGTTTCGGGCCTGATTGAACCGGCCCACCTTGAGCTATGCAAATCAATCGGAGGTGGCAACACCAGCGCCGGCCTACGCATGCTTGTGGAGTGCGGCGCCGCTGCAACAAGAGATCCATCCGGCCCAATGCTCCGCGAGCTTGACACCTTGCGCCATCTGGCGGCCCGGCTGGCTGGAATCCTTGGCCGCCAAACGCCATCGGGCGCATGGTGGGCGCCAAGTGACGACGCGCTGCCATCTGCTGAACTTCTGAGCCCCCATGGCGATGTGGTGGCGAGCCCCGAGAGGGTGGTGCTATCCGGTTTAGCCGCTGGAGGCGCTGCGGGTGGTTTGGCGATTGATTTGACCGACTGGCGGCTGGAGGCTCAAGAGGGCGAACGGGCGGTAAGCCTGCCGCTGGATCTGCCCAAATTCGCTTCGCTTGCCGCGAGTCTTGGTACAGGGTTGATTCTCCTCGCCGCTGCAGGCGGCCCCGAGGAGACGGAGGTTTGCGACCTATTGAAGCTGGAAGCCCTCCCAGGTGGGATCCGATTTCAGGTGTCCGGCGGCGTGGGTTGCGTGGTGCCGTTCAACGTCGCGGTCTCCTTTGCGGCCGAGACCATGGGACTGCTGTCTCGGCAGGTTGAGTCCGAGTGCTCAACCCGGATGGGGTTGGAATCCGCCTTAGCGCTGGAGGTGTCACAATGACCGCAACAAAGAATATATTCTCCCTCGCAAAATGGGGCGCTAATGTAGCCCAGGGGCAAGATTATGAACACAGTGCGTTTAAGAATGCCGCTTCAATTCATGGTGGGCGAGTCTTAAACATTGCCACCGATGGCCGCACTGGCTTATCGGGTGGTGGGAAGATTCTATCCATCGCTGATATGATCCGCCCCCCGTTGATCCTGGAAGCAGCGGGTGCAAATATAGATGAAAAAGCACATTATTATGCTGCGTCGGGTGGTGTTGCTGGAGTTGATGATATTCGGGCTAGCTGGATTGTTGATGGTGAAACATTCTTAGCTGAGAAGTTCACCACATCTCACTGCGATCTAGGATCTGCCACTGCTGCGGGTGCTTTTATCTTATCGCGGCGATTATCTATACAGACAGGACCGGAGGTTGAGCTGATGCTTAGAATGTCAATGATGAAAGCGATGCGTGCCGCTACCGAAAAAGCCATCATTGCAGGCACTGGAAACAATGGTATCCCGCGAGGGATTATCAACGAAAGCGCCTTCCCGCTATCCAATGGGCCGGTAACACTGGCTAATCTGATGAAGGACGTTGGCGCTGTAGTTGATCAGGGCGGAAATCCAGAGCTAATTTCTATCATCGCAAGCTCAAAGGATATGGAGGATCTGGCCATTGAGTCAGGCGCCAATGTGCTGTCATCACAAGGGAAGTCAACAACTGGAGCGCACCATAATGTTAAGGGATTTGGGATTAGGTTTTCTCCTTACCTAGCGAAAGGAGAGGCGATCACTGGCCAGTTTGATCAGTTTGTGGTTACATATTTTGAAGATCCAGAGATGATCGTTGATCGCTATACTTTAGCCGCTTCCGGCCGAGTCCGTTATATGGGGCTCCAAATGGTAGGCGCCGGAGCATTTCACACACACGCTTTCGCACGCAGGAGGCCCGCATCATGATCGACATTGACTTCAGGGATGAACCACCACTGAGCGAGGAAGAAATGCTAGAGAGGTGGAAGGCGTGGAATGCAAAGCTAGGAGAGCAGTTGCGAGCGGAGCAAGCCGAGCGCGATCGACAAGATGAACACGATTTAAGGCTTTGGAATGAACGGAGGAAGCAGCGAAATATGGATGGCCCACAGCCCCATCCTCTGGTATAATTAGGGAGCTCATGTCGGATCGTAAACTAAGGACAGGTGGGAGTTATGCGCCAGCCTGTCCTTTTTTCTTGCAATCTGCTGATATCATTAGGGGAGTAATCCATATTGTTTCATTAGAAGTGATCCTCTCCCCCATAAATTTCTGCCTTCTATGGCATCGTAGTGGAGTTTGCCAAGAAAAAAGTCGGGGACCTCAATTGCCTCGCAAAACTCCCTAAAGTGACAAGAGTTAATAACGAAGATAGTACTCTCACCTTCTCTGCTATGCTCTTTTAATTTTTCGGGATCTGATGACAATGGCTGAATGTTTACCCGTGGCGCACCAACTTGTTTTCTGAATCTTAAATAAGGGACTTCTTCAAACTTTGTTGAATCATTTATTTCTCCTCTAGACAGATCAATTCTACCTGGGTCCACTTTACAGACCATGAGGGGGGCAGTGGTAACAATGGCATTTATATAAATTCTTAATGCAGGGTATGCGTAATTATTCAGATCCAGTGTCTTTTTTTCTTGATTGGAAAGAGCATAAGTTGAACGGACTAAAGCTGCTGCAAGTCGTTCAAGCATGGGTCTAGATTTCGGATCGACTCCATTAACAACACAAAAGCAAGTCTCAAAGGACGGGGGATCGATTGGGACAAATTGCCAACCAAAGGGCCCGGAAAACAAAACAGAGGCTGCTCTTGTCTGTTTTGGCTCCTCTGGTGTTAGCAAGAAGAACCATTCTCCGCCACCTGGGCGTTTGCATTCAATATTGATAAGGAATTGTTTATTTTTGTGCTCGATAGCAAGATCTAAGAAGCCTTCCTCTTCATCTATGGTCCATCTGTGCTCTTCGTACAGGACTTTCCATCTTGATGCTGCATCAGTGAATTGATGGGCCAAGGCTATTTGCAGGGGGAAACCGGACTTGTTGACGATCTCGGATGACATGCTTTTCAAGAGCTGCCCCTCTATTTTGGCATGAAGCAACAATGATTTTGCGTAAAGCCCAATTCCCCCTAGGGGCAAGTGTCCTCATCTGAGGCAATCACTGCCATCGATGCTGCATGTTGGAATGCCTCAGACTCAAGGAGATAGAATTAGGTAAGCCCTTGCAATCGCCTCATGATCATCACACCAGCCGACGAAAAAAAGATGGCGTTTCTCCAATCAAATTGGTGGAGCCCACCAGATGATGACGCGCCCCGCCCACCCGAGGTGGGGCCCATGGACTCTGGCCAAGCCAAGCGGGCATGGAGGGGAGGGGGGAAGCTTCAGCAGTGAGTGAGGGGGGTGGTTATGGCCAGGGCTGCGTTAGCTCGCTCAAAAGCCTCAGCGGCACCCGATGCACTGGCCCAGGGATATGACCGACAGTGGACTTCGAAGCTGTGGCCCATGCTGAGGGCGACGCTCCCAGCATCAATGCCCCGTAAGTGGCCTCTGAGGCTGTAGCTGTGGCGGAAGCTGTAGGGCACAGCCCGCTCCCCCTTTTCTGCCATCACAGCCCGTAGGGAGCGCCAGCCTGGCTGCCTGCCCAGATAAGTGGCGATCGCATCGCCGGCCCCATTGCCGCTGGCCAGAGGTGGAAGCTCGATGAGATTGGCTTGCCACCGCTGAAGCAGATTCCACCGCTGGGGGATCCCGTCGCTGTCCACTAAGGGGAGAGGATGCACCCGCCGGGGGAGCGTGTCGCCCCCTCCGCTCCGCTTCCGATACGAGCACCACCAGTAAGGGTGTCCTGTTGCCGGGTCGGTCTTGATCGTCAGATAGAGAAGCTCGATAGGGCGCAATCCAAGTTCAGACATCAGCCGGATTGCATCAGCCCACCGGCAACCCGCCGAATCAATCGGCAGAGATGACAACAAGTTGACGATCTGTTGATCGGTCAGCGGGTCGCCTTTCTGTGTGGTGGCCGTCTGGCTGGCTTTCGAGCCGACGTGGGAGCCCAGATCGGAGGGCGGGAGCCAAACGGCTGGGAAATGTTCCCTGGCAACACAATGCCTCAGGAACTGTGCCAGCGATTGAGCCCGAATCTGTCTCATGCGGCTACCTGGCTCCCACTTCCTGATGGCCAAATCAATCAGATCAGCAGGATTCGAAGGAGGGCGACGGCTGGTCAGAAGGGCAACGGCATCGGTGAGGACCGGCTGATAGCAGCGGGCCCAGGTTGTCGGCTTAAGGGTGCGGCCATGCTGCAGCTTTTGAACCTTGAAACGCTCCACCGCGCCGGCCCAATCCGCCACCGGTTTAGGGGCTTTCCCCTCGGCAATCTCTGCCGCACCCTTGAGAGTGTGCCCTTGCGCCATCAACACATAGATGTTTCTGGCTCTTGTGAGCACGTCCCCGACTGAGTTCTTGGCCCAATCAAACGGCAGGAAGGTGGTTTGTTTGGGCCGGCCCGGCTGGCGAACCTCCAGACGGACACGGCCACGAAACTCAGAAACACTCCACCCCTCGGCTGTGCTGGTTCGAACCGACGTTCTGAGGGCATGTGCCCAGGGCTCAGCGTGTCGGATGGCAGGCATGGCGGGCGATCTCGGCTGCCCTAGGTGTGGGCAAGATGTGGGCAAGGATAGCCCAAACTGGCCGGACAGGGCCGGACAGCATCAGCTAAAACCCTTGCAAACACTCAAAACACCTTGTGGCCACTAGGCCCCAGGTTTGCTTTGGGAGCACTAGGTCGCAGGTTCGAATCCTGTCGCCCCGATTGACTTTCCAGGGATTGGCCAGCGGGCTTCCGCTCAAAATCCGCTCAAAACCTCTCCCGTCTGCCCCCGTCGGAGGGTGTCCGGGGCTGTCTGGGTAGCCTGATCTGCGATCGCGGAGTGGGCTCTGCCCCACCCGTCGCCACAAGTTCGCTGGAACTTGTGTGTCCTTCTGCGACGACCCCGATTCCCATGACGGCCCCCTGTCCCTGGGCGATGCAGCGCGAGGCAGCCGCCTGCCTTGGCGTTAGCGAGCGCACGCTGCACCGCTGGCGCTCTGCCGACCTGTTGCAAGCAGGCGTGCACTACCGCCGCAAAATCCCCAATCCCAACAGCCCCCTGCTGTATCACCTGGAACGCTGCGAGCAGGCGATAAACGAGGCGGCGGCACGCCATCCCGGTCGGCTGGAAGTGGCGCCCCTCTCCTCCAGCCAATCCAGATCCCAACCCATGGAGGTGGCCCCAACTGCTGGGGCAGGCTCCTTACGGGGCGTCTGCTTTTCCCCCACCCCCCACCGAACCCCCCAGGGCCAGCCCGGCAAGGATGCTCAGCCCTTGACCCACGGCGGTGTCCACCCTGTTGCGGGGGCGGTTGCAGAACACCTCCGTGGGATCCAGGGGCACCGACCGAGGCTCCGGCTGCGACGGGCTCGACTGGTCGGCTGAGCGAGGGGCTTGGGGTTGGGATTGGGAAGTTTGTGCACCTCCACCGACAATCAACTCCACCCCCTCAGGAGGTCTCTGCTCCACCCTGTGGGCAGGCACCACCAGCTCCAGCCCGTAGCGGCGCAGGTAGAGCCATGAGAGCACGCTGCAGTGGAGGAGATCGAGCACCAAGGTGCCGCCCTGGAAGCCCAGGATGCCCGCCGAGCTCCACACCACCAGGCGACGGGATTCCATGGGGTGCTCCACTGCGGTGAACCTCTGAGGGTTCCGGGCAGGGTGTTGGGATCTCAGCGCTGCAGCGGCAACATCCTGACCCGCTGACGACGTTCATCCGCGACGATCAGGGCACCTAAGCGGATGGATGGCCCATAGCGGTTGAGGAGATCCAGAACCAAGGGGCCAATGCGTTCAGGCAGCACATTGAGGCAACGCACCTGAATGACGCTCGGCCCCGTTTGTCCCGAAAGTGCAAGGGCCGTCCCAAAGTCAAGGTCATGGGTCAACACCGCGCAGTCATTCTCGATCGCCCAGGCCATGAGCTCGGAATCAGGGGCTCTGGGATCCCCCACCTCTGACCAATGGAACGCTTGATGGCCTGCTTCCCGGAGGGTTGCCAGCCATTCTGGTGACAGGTTCATATCCACCAGGAGCCGGAGCATGGCTCAGCTGGCGATCAGCGACTCATCGGTGGCCTGCAATCGCCAGGCGGCGTAGGCCAAGGCCTGATCGATGTCGGCGGCTTCCAGCAGGGGATAGGCCTGGAGGATCCGCTCCCGAGTTTCTCCGCTTGCGAGCAAACCAACGATGGTGGATACCGTGATCCTGAGCCCTCGGATGCAGGGCTTTCCGCCCATCACAGCTGGATCGTGGGTGATGCGGGTGAGGTCCATGCCATCACGTTAGGCACAGACGCCGGCCTGAGCCCGCAGAACCAGACCGGCTCAAGGGGGCCGCAGCCCCCTCCAGGCCTCAGCCCAACGTGGGCCTCAACTTGGCGATTTGGATGCGCTCATCTTCGAGGAGGGAGTGGGGCAGGATCTCCATCTCAGAGAGGATTCGCTCATCCAGCTCACCAATGCGAGCTAGGCAGCTCTTGAGGGCAGGAAGCACTTCTTCTTCCAAGAGCGTGATTTCCTCCTCCCCATAGGGCCGATCCATCCAGGAGCGACGCAGAGGACAGCCTTGGAAACGGGCCAGGATCTCCTGAACGGCATGGAAGGTGGATTCCAGCAGCAGGAAGGGATCTTCCTCGGGGCGGCAAAGAGGAGAAGGAGAGACAGGGGTTGCGGCCATGACGGCTGAGAGCAGGGCGCCTTGTGGGGCGGGGCGGGGTCAAGGACCCGCGCCTTCTGTCCAATGGGCTGCGTCAAGCAGCCCCAACGCACCCAAGCGCGGGCATGGCTCCGATCCTTGAGGCCGCCCCGCAGAATGAAAAAGCCTGCTCGGGAGCCGTTCGCTCGAGTGGCTGGCTTGCTTGGGACGCCGGCTCATCTCCTTGCAGCAGTGAGGTAGCCCTTGCATCTCTTTTACAAAGTTGCCGTTCTAAGCAATCAGCACAGCTGTTCCCCTGGTTGGCTACCTTCTGCGTAACCACGCTCTGTGAACTGTCTATGCACGATCCGCATTCTTGATATAGTTCTCTGCGATGTTTCCTACTGATTCAAGATTAATGCAACGGCTCCAGGCAGTGAGAGCGGGACATCCCTTCCCGCCATCCAGGGGTCGCATGATCCCGCATCCATGGCCTGTGGTTGCCAAGCCCTCGGTGGTTTGACTCATGAAATCCCCAGCCCAATTCCAACCAGCCGCTGGGCTGCAGCCCGTTGAGGTGCGCTACGAGCACAGCCGTGGCCTGCCCGGCCTGCTGGAGCAACTGGAGCTGTCGGTGCTGCTCTCCACCTACCAGGACGGGCGGGTGGTGAGCGTGGGCAGCCATCAAGGTGAGCTCCGGCTTGGGTTTTCCCGCTTCGATCAGGCCATGGGGCTTTGCCGCACCCCCTCCGGCATCGCCGTGGGCACGAGGGATGGGATCTGGACCTTGCCCGCCAACAGGGAGATCGCGCCACTCATCAAGCCCGAGGGCGAGCACGACATCGCCTTTCTGGCCCGCAGCTGCCACCACAGCGGCCCGCTCATGGGCCACGACCTGGCCTGGGGCAACGGCCGCCTCTGGCTGGTGAACACCCTCTTTAACGGGCTGGTGACGATCGAGGGCGATTGGAGCTTTGTGCCCCAGTGGCAGCCGCCCTTCATCAGCGGCTGGGCGGCCGGCGATCGCTGCCACCTCAACGGGCTGGCGCTTACGGAAGACGGGAGTGCACCGGCCTACGTGACGGCCCTGGGCGAAACGGATACGGAGCACGCCTGGCGGCTCAACCCGGAGCCGAGCCGAACGGCCAACCAGAGTATGGCAGCCGAGATCACTGGCCTGCGGCCGCCGATTGCATCGGGATAGACAAGAGCCGATGCCCCCAACTGTTCTTCTGCCAACAACACCCAGAGCAAGCCTTGCCTTCAACGAACCAGTCTTCCCTTGATGCACTCCTCCAGGAATGGCGGCAATCGCTCTCTCTGTGGGCCCAAAATGGAGCCCTCAGCCGCGCAGCGCAGGAGGCATTGCTGCTGGGTGAACAGCCGGAGCTCCTGCGGTTGCTGGTGGAGCGCTGGAGCGCTGGGGATTTTCGTGAACTGCCCCCCATCGAGCTGTTGCCGGCCAGCTCCATGCCTGGAGCGGCGGGGGCCTATGCGATCAGTACCGGCACGATCTACCTGAATGCCGATTGGCTGCAGACCGCCAGCCGCCAGCAGGCGCTGGCGGTGCTCAGCGAGAAGCTAGGCCATCACCTCTATGGGCTGCTCAACAGCAGCGACACGCCGGGGGATGAGGAGGAGATATTCGCAGCCCTTCTCCATGGCGCTGGGGTGATCAGCTTTCAGCAGCGCCAGCGACTGCTGAACGAGAATGACCACGGAAACGTATTGGATGATGGACAAGAGCTGGCGGTAGAGCAGTCCATGGATGTCGTGAGTGATCCAGTCCCACCAATCACATCGGAACGGACACATGGTGAATGGAGGAGTGACGGAACTTTTGCCGCTTTGAGATCAGATGGATCGGTTGTATCCTGGGGAAGCTGGAAGGACACATCAAGAGTTGATTTTAACGGTCCTAATGATGACTTAAGGGTAGTTCAAATATACTCAAACTTTGGATCATTTGCAGCCTTGCTGAGCGATGGCTCTGTTGTTGGCTGGGGGGGATATGGCATTCCGCCTCTCTCTCTGACGACCAAGCCCGAGCCCAATCGAAAGGTGGTCAATGTGTACTCCACATGGACCGGCTTTTCTGCATTGCTTGCCGACGGAACAGTGATTGGATGGGGTGATAGCACAGATAATATTGAAAAAATAGACTTTAATGGTCCCAACAACGATTTGATTGTCAATAAGGTTTATAGCACCCGTAGGGCATATGCGGCTTTGCGCAGCGATGGATCTGTTGTCACATGGGGACTTAGTGCAGATGGCGGAGATAGCAGCAACATTGATTTCAATGGGCCAGGCAATAATTTAAGAGTGATCGACATTGTCTCATCTAATAATGCTTTTATAGCTTTGAGAGATGATGGGTCTGTTGTCGGCTGGGGGCCAGACTGGGCACAAGCTAGCACTAGCGGAATAGACCTAAACGGCCCATCCAATAATCTATGGGTGTCACAGATTTACGCTAACGACTCAGATTTTGTTGCGTTACGCACTGATGGATCTGTTGTTACATGGGGATATTATGCAGGCGAGGGAAATAGGCCTTTTTCGAGCATTGATTTCAATGGCCCAGATAATAGCTTGACAGTCGTTAGACTGTATTCCAGTCAAGGGGCGTTCGCTGCATTAAGAAGTGATAACTCAATGGTTTTCTGGGGTACTACTGGCGGCGGCGAACATCTCGATATTGACACCAATGGGCCGTATGGCAATCTTAAGGTTGTTCAGGTTGCTGCGAATCGGGGCGCCTTCGCGGTTCTGAGAAGTGATGGTTCGGTTGTGACATGGGGCAACCCTTTTTATGGCGGAGAGA
>JBIIJA010000111.1:0-6676 GCA_044234195.1 Cyanobium sp.
CTAAGACCGCGCCACCAAACCCCCCTGGGAGGGCTCCCTCCTCCATGGTCACCACACGGGTGATGCGTTGGGCCAAAGGCAGCAGCAAGGATTCATCCAATGGGCGCAGGAATCGGGCATTCACAACGGTGGCCCGGATCCCTTTCTCCTGGAGCAAACCTGCCGTAGCCATGGCAGGGGAGACCATGGATCCATAGGCCACGATCAGGAGATCATCCCCATCGGTGAGCTGTTCTGCTCGGCCAATCTGGAGCGGCTGCCAACCCTCTTCCACCAGGGGCACCCCTTCTCCCTCACCTCGGGGAAAACGAATCGCGCAGGGGCCGTCATGGGCCAGGGAAGTCACCAACATGCGTTGGAGTTCAGCCTCGTCCTTGGGGGCCATGACAGTGAAGTTGGGCACGGCTCGCAGGTAACTGATGTCGTATTGCCCCTGGTGGGTGGGTCCGTCAGCCCCAACGATGCCGGCCCGATCCAACACAAACGTCACGGGGAGCTTTTGAATCCCCACGTCGTGGATCAGCTGGTCATAGGCCCGTTGCAGGAACGTGCTGTAGATGGCCACCACAGGCCTGAGGCCTTCGCAGGCCATGCCAGCCGCCATCGTGACCGCGTGTTGCTCGGCGATCCCCACATCGAAATACTGATCAGGCAGAGCCTTCTCCAGTAGATCCAGCCCCGTTCCTGTGGCCATGGCGGCCGTGATGCCCACCACCTTTGGGTCGTGCTCACAGATCTTCACCAAGGTTTGGCCAAACACCTTGCTGTAGCTGGGCGGTTTGGGTTTGCTCGAGGGATAGGCCTTGCCCGTGCGCAAATCAAAGGCCGACTGGGCGTGGTAGCCCACCTGGTCGGCCTCGGCGTAGGGGTAACCCTTCCCTTTGGTGGTGGCCACGTGAACAAGCACGGGGCCTTCACAGCGATGGGCAGCCTGGAAGGTGCGCACCATCGAGGCAATGTCGTGACCATCAATGGGGCCCATGTAGGTGAAGCCCAGCTCTTCAAAAACGGCGCCCACCTTGGGAACAGCCAAGCGCCGCATGCTTTCTTTGAGGTTTTTCAGCTCAGGGGGTAACTCCCCGTGGAGAAAGGGAAGGTGGCGGAGGGCCTCCTCAGCGTTGTCCGAGAGAAACTGCACGGGCTTGCTCAGCCGCATGCGATTGAGGTGGGTGGAAAGGGCGCCAACAGGAGCTGAGATCGACATGTCGTTGTCGTTCAGCACCACCAGGAGCCTGGTCTTTGGCAGGTGGCCAGCATGGTTGATGGCCTCCAAAGCCATCCCGCCGGTCAGAGCGCCGTCGCCGATGACGGCCACGCACTTAAACGACTCGCCACGCCGATCCCGTGCCAGAGCCATGCCAAGGGCGGCGGAGATGCTGGTGGAGGCGTGGCCTGCCCCGAAATGGTCAAAGCGGCTCTCGCTGCGCTTCAAGTAGCCCGCCACGCCGTTTTTCTGACGAAGACTGGGGAAATCCCGATAGCGGCCGGTCACCATCTTGTGGGGATAGGCCTGGTGTCCCACATCCCACACCACCCGGTCCACATCCAAATCCAAGGTTTGATAGAGGGCCAGAGTGAGTTCCACCACACCCAACCCAGGCCCGAGGTGGCCTCCCGTGGTGGAGACCACCTCAAGGTGGCGTTCCCGAATCTCGCGGCCGATCGCTTCCAGTTCAGCAGTGGTCAGACCGTGCAGCTGATTGGGATGGTTCAGCTCACTTAGGTGCATCCGCAACACTCACGATGGTGGGCAATCTAGGACTCTTGCCTCGGGGAGCAGCCAAAGTCGCGACGTTTTGGCTCCCTTTCCCCCCGAGCTGGTAGCCAGGGGCCACAACTTGCCACACTTACGGCATGACCCAGATGCCTCACGACCGAACCCTGCCAAGCGATGTGCCCGAGCCCAGCCCTTACTTGCAGCACATTCTCAGGGCCCGGGTCTACGACGTGGCGATCGAATCTCCCCTGGACGCTGCACCCAACCTCTCGCAGCGCTTGGCCAATCAGGTGCTGCTGAAGCGGGAGGATCTCCAGCCCGTCTTCAGCTTCAAACTGCGGGGGGCTTACAACAAGATGGTGGGTCTCCCCCTGCCCGAGCTGCAACGGGGAGTGATCGCGGCCAGTGCGGGAAACCATGCCCAGGGAGTCGCCCTGGCGGCCCAGAAGCTGGGCTGTCGGGCTGTGATCGTGATGCCGGTCACCACCCCGGACGTCAAGGTGCGATCGGTGGCGGCCCGAGGGGCAGAAGTGGTCTTGCATGGCGACACCTACGACGAGGCCTATGCCAGGGCCAGGCAGTTGGAAGAGGAGCGGGGACTGACCTTCATCCACCCGTTCGATGATCCCGAAGTGATTGCGGGCCAGGGCACCATCGCCATGGAAATCCTCCGGCAGGTGTCCACCCCCCCGGATGCGATTTATGTGGCGGTGGGCGGGGGCGGCTTGATCGCGGGAATCGCCTCATACATCAAGAGCCTCTGGCCCCAAGTGGAGGTGATTGGCGTCGAACCGATCGATGCGGATGCCATGACCCGTTCTCTAGCCCAGGGTGAGCGGGTGCGGCTGAACTCTGTGGGGCTGTTTGCCGATGGGGTGGCCGTGAGGCAAGTGGGGGTGCACACCTTTGCGCTGGCTCAGCGCTATGTGGATCGCATGGTGACGGTGGACACCGACGCAATCTGTGCGGCCATCAAAGACGTGTTCGAGGACACCCGCTCGATCCTTGAGCCCGCTGGGGCTCTGGCCATCGCAGGCCTGAAGGCCGATGTGGAGGCCCGTTCGCTCCGCGATCGCACCCTAGTGGCCGTGGCCTGCGGAGCCAACATGAATTTTGATCGGCTCGCCTTTGTGGCGGAACGGGCCGAACTTGGGGAAGCCCGCGAGGCCCTGCTTGCCGTTGAAATTCCTGAACAACCCGGCAGCCTGAGGCGCTTTTGTGCCCTTCTCGGCCAGCGCAGCCTGACGGAGTTCAGCTACCGCCTGGCAGACCCAAGGGTGGCCCACATTTTTGTGGGAGTGCAAATCAGTGATCGGCAAGACACGCAACAACTCATCGCCACCTTGGAAGGCGCAGGCTTCCCCTGCCTTGATCTCACGGAGAACGAGCTGGCCAAGTTGCACCTTTGTCACATGGTGGGCGGCCGTCTCCCCAGCCAATCGAGCCAAACTCCCGGCGCGTGGGAAGAGCTGCTCTATCGCTTCGAATTTCCCGAACGCCCTGGGGCTCTGATGGCCTTTGTCAACGCCCTCCACCCCAATTGGAACATCAGCATCTTTCATTACCGCAACCACGGGGCTGACGTGGGTCGCATCGTTGTGGGTGTGCAGGTGCCTCCGGAAGAAATGGAGGAATGGCATGCTTTCTTGGTTTCCCTTCCCTACAGGCACTGGCAGGAAACAGACAATCCCGCCTACCGATTGTTTCTCGGGGAGTGCACACCCACCACGTTGGAGACCATGGGCCTGCTGAGAGTCTGAACGCATCGGCCCCTTGCACTGTTGCTGAGGGAGACACGACCCCTAGAATAGTTTGCTAACGAGTAGAATGTTCCCATGGGAATACTTACTGTGATCGGCCATGGCCCAAGCTGATCAGCTTCCTTCCTCCAATCCGTTGCCAACAGCGGAGAATCCTGCATCAGAAGTTCAGGATTCAAGCGATCAACGGCAGGATCTTCGTAAGGGTGGAGAGCAAGAATTGAACCAGTCTGATGCGTCTGGGCCCCCAAATCCTGGCCCGACAACGCACCCTGCCGCATCAACAGAGCGTGCTCTGGCAGAGGTGATGGGCACCCTTTCACAGCCTGCTCGGTTGGAGGCGATTTTGTATTTAAAAGGACGGCCCATGAGCCTGGGAGAGCTGGCGAGTCTTTCGGGGATGGAGCGGGAAGATGTGGAAGTGGCGCTGATCACATTGATGGCCGATTATGCCCATCGCGACACCGCCCTAGAGATTTTTCAAGACGGGCAAACCTACAGCCTCCAACTGCGACAGGGTCTCAATGATCTGGTGCAAGTGCTCTTGCCTGTTGACCTTTCCACAGCAGCGTTGCGCACCCTCGCCACCATTGCCCTCAAGAAACGCATTCTCCAATCCGACCTGGTGGAACTCCGTGGCTCTGGTGCCTACGACCACATCAAGGAATTGCTGGCGCAAAACTTCATCGAACGCAAACGGCAAAGCGAAGGGCGTTCCTATTGGCTCACCCTGAGTGAAAAATTCCACCGCACCTTTGCCATTGCCCAGCAAACCGAACCATTGCAGCGGGTTGCTGGGTCTGCAAACGCAGACAGCGCTGCCTAGGCCTCCTTACACTGATGGCTCCCTCAGAGTCATCCATGGCTGCACTGGCGTTGATCGTTGCTGTGCTGGCGAAAACCCTGCAGATCTACTCGCTTGTGCTGTTCGTGCGCTTGCTGCTGAGCTGGTTTCCCAATTTGGATTGGGGAAACCCGATTCTCTCGGCCATCTCCTCGATCACCGATCCGTTCCTCAATCTCTTTCGCGGCTTCATTCCTCCGATCGGCGGGCTCGACCTCTCGGCCATTGTGGCGTTTCTAGCCCTGTCTTTGATGCAAACCCTCCTGGAGCAAAGCGTGGTGGTCTTGGCCTCCTCCCTGCCCGGGATCTGAGTTCAGCCCCCCAGGTCTTGCTCAAGGGGAAGGCGTTCGTCCCCCACTCCCGCTCGGGTGCGCACCGGTGCGTTGAACCCGTGCGCTTTCACCTGGCCCACCCGAAAGGGCCCGGGGGTGCCTGCGGGCACCGCAAGCCGCAGAGCAAACGAGGACCGGCCGGGGGGCACATCGCCGATGCTGCCCACACGGGCACGGTTTGGGAGCACCGGCTCGCCGCTGCTATCGAGAATGAGGGCAAACACATCCGTATCCACCACCGGGTGGCTCGTTGGGTTAATCACCTCCCCGCGTAGGGCATAGCAAGAGGCGGCCACACCGCCGCGGCGCTCAACCTGACTTCCCACATCCGTGGAAGGGCATGGGGCAAGGCTCACGCCCTCTACCTTGAGTTCGGCAGCCACGCTGGCGCCCGGTGCCCCCAGCAAGGTCAGAAGCACCGCGAGGATCATGGCTAGTACAGGTGCCCCGTTGGGCCATTGCCATCTCACCGCCTGTCTCCACTGCCGCCAATCACATTACGTTCCGCCCGACTGGCCAACTTCGCCAGGTTGGCTTCGGCAATGTCCGCCAGATCCAAACCCAGCTCGCTGGCCAGTCGGGCCACATACCAGAGCACATCGCCTAGCTCCAGGGCCAAATCAGCACGGATCTCCTGGCTGAACCTGCCATCCTGGTCACGGAGAACCTTTTTCACCTTGTCCGCCACTTCTCCAGCCTCCCCGCAGAGCCCAAGGGTGGGATAGATGGGATTGGACCCCACATCTGGGTAGCGGGCGGTGATGGCCGCACGGTTCTGGTAGGTCTGGAGGTCCATCACGAGCCTGCTTTGGTAGGCACGGATGGTAGTTTCCGGCTGATCTGCAGGCTCGGGCCAACCCATGCGTCGCACCAAGATCGTGGCCACGATCGGCCCCGCCACGGAATCGCCCGAGATGCTCCGCGCCCTGATCGAGGCGGGAGCTACCACCTTCCGGCTGAATTTTTCCCATGGTGACCACGGGGAGCATGCCCAACGCATCGCCACGATCCGCCAGGTGGCCCATGAGATGGGCGTGCACATCGGCATCCTGCAGGATTTGCAGGGGCCGAAGATCCGGCTCGGCCGCTTTGAGATGGGGCCAATCACCTTGGCCGTGGGAGATCGCTTTGCGCTGACCTCCAAGGACGTGCCCTGCAACAAGGAGATCGCCACGGTCACCTACGACCGGCTCGTCGAGGAAGTGCCCACCGGGAGTCGCATTCTTCTCGACGATGGCCGGGTGGAAATGGTGGTCGACAATGTGGATCTCGATGACCAAACCCTTCAATGCCGCGTCACGGTCGGAGGTGTGCTGTCCAACAATAAGGGAGTGAATTTCCCTGATGTTCAGCTCTCCATCCGCGCCCTCACCTCAAAAGACAGAAAAGATCTGGCCTTTGGCCTGCAACAAGGTGTGGATTGGATTGCACTAAGTTTTGTGCGTAATCCTTCCGATATCCTAGAAATTCGGGAGCTCATTCGTGGTCAGGGAGTCTCCACGCCGGTGGTGGCAAAGATTGAAAAATTTGAAGCCATTGAAGCCATCGATGCCATCTTGCCCCTCTGCGATGGTGTGATGGTGGCCCGAGGGGATCTTGGCGTCGAAATGCCAGCAGAAGAAGTTCCGCTGCTGCAAAAAGAGTTGATTCGCAAGGCTAATAGCCTTGGCATTCCCATCATCACGGCCACCCAGATGCTGGATTCCATGGCTTCTTCACCCCGACCCACCAGGGCGGAAGTGAGTGATGTGGCCAATGCCATCCTCGATGGCACCGACGCGGTGATGCTCTCCAATGAAACGGCCGTGGGCGACTATCCCGTCGAAGCGGTGGCCACGATGGCGCGCATTGCCAGACGCATCGAACGCGATTATCCCCAGCGCATCTTGGATGGCCAGATGGCCACCACAATCCCCAATGCCATCAGCCAGGCCGTCAGCAGCATCGCGCGCCAACTCAATGCGGCGGCGATCCTTCCCCTCACCCAAACAGGATCCACGGCCCGAAACGTCAGTAAGTTCAG
>JBIIJA010000313.1:0-3366 GCA_044234195.1 Cyanobium sp.
CCATCCTCGCCATCACCAGTGAGGTATCCGTTGCCCGCCAATTGCAGCTGGTGTGGGGGGTGAATCCCTTGCTCATCGCGCAGCAGGCCTCCGCGGAGAGCACCTTCAGCCTGGCCATGGGGGTGGCCCAGCAGAAAGGGTTGCTCAAGGAGGGGGATCTGGTGGTTCAGACCGCTGGCACGCTTGAAGGGGTAAGTGGCTCCACAGATTTGGTGAAGGTGGGCATCGTCTCCGCGGTGTTGGGTCGGGGCATGGGAATCGGCAGTGGCTCCGTGAGTGGCAAGGTGCGTCTCGCCCAAACCCCAGAAGAAGCTGCACGCCTAGAAAACGGGGAGATCTTGGTGGTGCGAGAAACCACGGCTGCCTACCTCGAAGCAATCCGCAAGGCGCGGGGCATCATTGCTGAAATGGAGGGGCGACACAGCCACGCCGCCGTGATCGCCGAGCGGCTCGGTATTCCTGTGATCGTTGGCGTGGCCAATGCCACCGTCGATCTGCGGCAAGGGGAGATTGTGACCCTTGAGATCCACCAGGGCGTTGTGCATCGAGGCACCCGCAGCCACAAACTTCCGGTCGGTGTGAATCCGCTATAAACAAAGACCGCTTGGTCGCAGGCCTCGATGCCGTCATCCTCGGTTCCGCTTCGGGAGACAGCCGCGATGGCTGTCGCCACCCTCAAAGGTCATCGTTTGAGAAGTCTTCTCACGATGCTGGGCATCGTGATCGGCAATGCATCCGTGATTACTCTTGTGGGGCTGGGGCGAGGGGCCCAACGTTTGGCGGATAGTCAACTCAACTCCCTTGGGCCCAATGTTCTGTTTATCGTTCCTGGAAGAAATGACACTCGACGACAGGGCTTAGAAAGCCCCAAAACCCTGATCCTTGAAGATGCGGAGGCGATCGCCCAGCAGGTTCCTTCCGTCCGTCGCGTCGCACCTCAAATTTCCCTCCTTGAGGTGATGCAAGCGGGCTCCATCACCTCTTCGGCCACGATCACTGGCGTGACGCCCGACTTTCTACCGGTCCGCAGTTTTGAGGTCGCCCAGGGGCGTTTTGTGAGCGATAGTGACCAAAAAGCAGCGAGAAACGTTGTTGTTCTGGGTCCTGATCTAAGGGATAAGTTCTTTCCAACGGGTGAGGCCATTGGCCGACGCTTGCGGATTCGCGATCAATCTTTCGAGGTGATTGGCATTCTCGAGCCCAAGGGAGCTGTCTTTGGCAGCAACCAAGATGAAGTGGCCTACTTACCCCTGAGCACCATGGTCAGTCGTCTCAGCGGACGGGATCCCACCTATGGCATCAGCTTGAGCTTCATCAGCGTGGAAGCCAAAGATGAGGCCAGCATGGGAGCGGCCTCATTCCAAATCACCAATCTGTTGCGCCAACGGCATCGCATCCTGCGGGAGGATGATTTTGTCGTGCGTTCTCAAAAAGAAGCCCTGTCTATTGTGCAAACCATCACAGGTGGGCTGACGATGCTGCTTGGTGCCATTGGAGCCATTTCATTACTTGTTGGCGGGATCGGCATCATGAATATCATGCTGGTATCTGTCAGCGAACGCACCGAGGAAATCGGGCTCCGCAAAGCCATCGGGGCCCGGAGCAGCGATGTTCTCAAACAATTTTTAGTGGAATCCCTCATCCTTTCCACCGCTGGCGGCTGCATCGGTGGGCTTCTCGGAGTTGGGGCTGTCACACTTGTAGCCATTGTGACACCACTTCCAGCCACGATTGGTCCAGCAATGGTGGCCTCAACAATTGGGTTTTCAGGCTTGATCGGCCTGTTTTTTGGGGTCGTTCCCGCCAGAAGGGCCGCTGCACTCGACCCGATTGTGGCCCTTCGCAGCCTCTAGGAGGCTCCATAGGACGGCGGCCAAGGAAGAAAAAAAGATTAAGAGTGCAGAAGTGTTGTCATCCACACAATCTATCCCCCGTGGGGACTAGCTATAAGTACCTCGCGCCGGCTCCAAGCCTGGAATCACACCAGGATTGCACCTATCGCAACACCTCTGATCGGATGGTGATCTTGCGCTGCTGCGGCAGCAACCAGTTTTTCCTTGAGAGAGTGGTGTTTCCCTTCGAAATCCTGGCTTTCACCTGCCCGCCGATGAGTGAGGTCAAAGTTTGGTCCCACGGGTTGTATGGTCCTGAGCTACTGGAAACCTTTTTTTCCGAACAACTTCTTGTCGATGGGCCCAGCATGGCCGCTGAACGTCAACAAGAGGGCATGTTTCCAGCAAGCTCCACTGCCCTGCAGACCACGCCCTGGCTTCAGGCAAGTTAGCCACCTGTTGCGCTGAGATGAGGCGTCGATCTTGCGCGCCAAAACCCCCGACCACCAGTGAGCGTCCTTTACACTTGTTGAAGAACCTCTTCATCTGAATGAATCAGCGCTGGCGCCTCTTAGCTCTTTGGGCTCTTCCGCTTCTCATCGCTGGATTCCTTGGCTGGCAACTTCTCAGTGGTAACGGCTCCAACCTATCCACGAGTCCTCTGAGATCTCCCGAGAATACGGCTGTCGGCAGGATGACCTACGGCAGATTTTTGGATTACGTCAACTCAGGCCGGGTGAATTCTGTAGATTTCTACAATTCAGGTCGTACAGCCGTCGCTGAAATCGTCGACGCTGACCTTGACAACCGCGTGCAACGACTGCGGGTTGATCTCCCGGGCATTGCTCCCGATTTGCTCAACAAGCTCAAAGAGCAGTCGATCAGTTTCGACGTCCATGCCCCGAAACCAACTCCTCCTCTGGTTGGCATCCTCGGCAATTTGCTCTTTCCACTTCTCCTGATTGGTTCGCTGATCTTCTTAGCCAGACGTTCCTCCGGCATGCCTGGTGGTCCTGGACAAGCCATGCAATTTGGCAAGACCAAGGCGCGATTTTTGATGGAGGCTGAGACTGGAGTGAAGTTTCCTGATGTGGCTGGAGTTGAGGAAGCAAAGCAGGATCTGCAAGAGGTTGTGACCTTCTTAAAAACACCCGAACGTTTTACATCGATCGGCGCACGTATTCCGAAGGGGGTTTTGTTGGTGGGCCCTCCCGGAACAGGAAAGACTCTCTTAGCCAAGGCAATCGCAGGTGAGGCTGGCGTACCTTTTTTCTCTCTCTCAGGATCTGAATTCGTCGAGATGTTTGTGGGCGTGGGTGCAAGCAGAGTGAGAGATCTTTTTAAGAGAGCCAAAGAAAATAGTCCTTGTTTGATCTTTATTGATGAAATTGATGCTGTTGGTCGTCAGCGTGGCGCTGGTATTGGCGGTGGAAACGACGAGCGTGAACAAACCCTCAATCAACTACTCACTGAAATGGATGGTTTTGAAGGCAATAGTGGCATCATCATCATCGCTGCCACCAACCGCCCAGAT
>JBIIJA010000172.1:0-5213 GCA_044234195.1 Cyanobium sp.
TCTTGATTGACAACCATGCAGATACTAGATTCTTAACAAAGGGATTAAGAGGTTTCCTGTTAGCCCCCTTCATGGAGTTCATGGCTGTGCCGATGCAGCGGGCTGAGATGGCCTATCGTGATTTGAGGCCTATGCTTTGGGTCTATGGAGGGGCTCTCAGCTTGATCGGTCTTGTTGCGGTTAACTTGCGGAAAGGGTTTAAACATATCTTGACCGATGAATCCTTTACGGCACTTGGCTGGGTGTCTTTTCAAATTGGAATGCTAGCCAGCTACGGAATTTGGTTGAAAAGTGCTGGCATTGCGCGCTATTCCCTCTCATTTCAATCACTCTCAGGCATCTCGCTCTGGATCTCATTTTGTATTCTCGCTTATCTTTCTCGGCTTCCTGCGCACAATTCAAATCTCACTGCTCCGCTTGATCCTGTAAGGCGTCGCGCAGTTGCCCTAGGATTTGCAGGTCTATTGGCGATCTGTGTCAGTACGGAAGTGATTCCAAACTGGGGGCGTACGACTTTCACTCACTCATGGAATTCGCTGCAACTATTTGACGGGAGAAATGGCGAAGCCTCGGAAAAAAACTGGATCAAACAAGGCCATTTATTCCCAAAAGATCAGCCTGTGGTTCTAATGGAGCAACCTCTAGGCTGGCTTAAGCAATATGCTGCAAGAGATACATCCTTTAACCTCATAAGCGGCAACCTGCGCCCAGCCTCGATCAGAAGAATCAAAGGCATCATACAGGAGCATAATGGAAGATTTACGGCCGTAGCCTTCGTCGATTCAAAATTATTGAAGCCCCACACGGTAATTTCTGCCCTGGACGGCCGATTACAATTCAAGACCGAAAGCTGCGCTGATTTTATAACGCCGACTGGGATTAAAATAAGGAATTGTCAGGCCACTTTAGACGGTTTAGCATAAAATGTGTTGACGAGGCAATGCGACGTAGAAAGATCATCTGCAGCGGTGGCGTCATTCACCGTTCGCGATGGCCTTCCCCTTGTCGGAGCGAGCGGGGACATCCCCCTTCCTGCCGGCAGGTGAGATTGCTCGGGCGGTGCTGCACTTTCTGGGGATTCCGCTGGTGGCTGGCTTCCTCACCCAATAATTTCGAGCTGGCGCTGAAGAGCCGCTTGTAGGGCTGTTGGGAAAGCCCATGCGTGCGGGGCGCCTCCTGGAAGGTCTCCCCCCTCAAATTGAGGCCGATGCCACTCAGCACCCAACCCGCCTACTCCTCCTGCCGGACGAGCCAGTGCTCCAATGCCAGGCGCAGGCTCAATCAGCATGGCGAAGACCGGGCAAGGGACAAAACAGCACATGGGCGTCCACATCCCCGAAGCGCTGATGCTGGAAGGCTCTTGGCAGGGTGCCCACGATGCGAAATCCATTGGCTTGCCAACAGGCCAACCCCGCGGTGTTCGTGCTTACCACCAGGTTGAATTGCATGGCGCGGTAACCGAGACGCTGGGCTTCCTGGAGGGAATGCTGGCAGAGGCGCGTGCCGATGCCCCGGCGTCGTGCGGCCTCTGCCACCACATAACCAGCGTTGGCCACATGGGCCCCGAGGGTGAGGGAATTGGGCTTGAGGTAGTAGGTCCCCAGAAGGGGCCCCTCTCCAGCCTGGACCCCATCGCTGTTCTGGGCGTCAGCAGCCAAAGCCACCACCACCACCTGGCTCAGTCCCACCCACTGGTGATGGGCTTCGGCTTCCGTGATGGCTGGATCGTGGGGGAAGGTTTCCCCGGCGCGAAACACTGGCTCCAACAGTCCCCAGATCCCTGGCCAATCGGTGGGGACCATCGAGCGGAGGAGCAGCGTCTGGGGCATGGCTTTGATTTTGCTCCGACGAACTCCACTGCAGGCCCTGAGCTTGGCCTGCCCACGGTCTGCCTGGCCTGCGGAGTGGCCCCCTGACCGGACGGTCTCTTGGATTGGCTGCTCTCATACTTGGATTGGCTGCTCCTCTAGCGGAAAAACAGCATCTCCCCATAGGAGGGCAGGGGCCAGACATCGTCATCCACAAGCACTTCCAGGCCATCGACCACCTCTCGGATCTGGCCGATCAGAGGCATCAGGCTGTCTGAGCAGTGGCGCAGATGCCCATGGACGTCATGGGGCGGATGCCCGATGGCTTCCTCAAGGGCCGTGCACTTGTTTAGGAGCTCCTGGTTGAGGTGAGCGGCCTTGCTGATCAAGCTGCGATCGGCAGGCAGCCCAAGGGCCTCCTGGTCGCGCAAGGAGCGCGCCAGCTTCTCGAGATAGCCCATCACGACCGGGTAGATCTGGGTGCGGGCCATGCGCAACACCAAGCGAGCCTCCACCTCGATGGCCAAGATGTATTGCTCGGCATACACCTCAAAGCGGCTTTCCAGCTCAAGGGGCGTCAGTACGCCCTGCCGCTCGAAGAGCGCCCGAATCTCCGGCCGCTCCAGCACGGGCAGGGCATCCGCACTGGTGCGCAGGTTTTCCAGGCCCCGCTCCTCCACCGCGATGCGGTGCCACTCGGAGGAATAGCCATCGCCGCCAAACACCACCGCTCCGTGTTGCTCCATGGTGAGCTTGAGCACGGCGAAGGCCGCCTCTTCCAGGGGCGCTCCAGAGTTCAGCCGGCCTTCGAGCTCATCAGACATCCACTGCAGCGAATCGGCCAGGATGGTGTTCAGCACCACCAGGGGACCTGCCACCGACTGGCCGGAGCCCACCGCACGGAATTCAAAGCGGTTGCCGGTGAAGGCAAACGGTGAGGTGCGGTTCCGATCCCCAGGATCGCGGTTGAGTTCCGGCAGGGTGTCGACACCGAGAGACATCAAGGCAGCCTGGGCCGACCCCTCCAGGTGGCCGCTCTTGATCTGGTTATAGACATCCTCCAACTGGCTCCCCAGGTAGACCGAGATGATGGCTGGCGGGGCTTCATTGGCCCCCAGCCGGTGGTCGTTGCTGGCTGTGGCGATGGCCGCCCGCATCAACGGGCCGTAGCAGTGCACGCCGCGAATCACAGCGGCGCAGAAGAGAAGGAATTGCAGGTTGGCATGGGGGGTTTTCCCGGGATCCAGCAAATTGCCCTGGGTGGCGTTGCCGATCGACCAGTTGACATGCTTGCCGCTGCCGTTGACCCCCGCAAAGGGTTTTTCGTGCAGGAGGCAGGTGAGGCCGTGCTTTTTGGCGGTGGTCTTGAGCATGGTCATCAACAGCTGCTGATGGTCGGTGGCAACGTTGGCCGCCTCGAAGAAGGGGGCAATCTCAAACTGGCCTGGCGCCACTTCGTTGTGACGGGTTTTGGCCGGGATGCCGAGACGGTAGAGCTGCAGTTCCACATCCTGCATGAACACCTGGATCCGGTCTGGGATGGCGCCAAAGTAGTGGTCATCAAATTGCTGCCCCTTCGCTGGCGGTGCTCCGAACAACGTTCGGCCAGCAAGCTGCAGATCGGGCCGCAGGGCGGTGAACCCCGCATCGATGAGGAAGTATTCCTGCTCCGCGCCGCAGCTGGAGTTCACCGGGGCGATGTCCGTGGCACCAAGCAGCCGCAGCAGCCGCTGGGCCTGACCGTTCATGGCGGCGTTGGAGCGCAGAAGTGGGGTCTTCTTGTCGAGGGCCTCTCCGGTCCAGCTCACGAACACCGTGGGGATGCAGAGGGTGACGCCGTTGGCGGTGCGCATCAACCAGGCGGGGCTGGTGACATCCCAGGCCGTGTATCCCCGTGCTTCGAAGGTGGTGCGCAGACCGCCGTTCGGGAAAGACGAGCCGTCCGGTTCCCCTTGCACGAGCAGTTTGCCGGAGAATTCGGCGATTGCCTTGCCGTCGGATTGGGGGGAGATGAAGCCGTCGTGCTTCTCGGCGGTGAGGTTGGTGAGGGGATAGAAAACGTGGGCGTAGTACAAGGCTCCGCGGGCGGTGGCCCACTCCTTCATGGCCTGGGCCACCGTGTCGGCGACGCTGAGATCGAGCTTGCTGCCCTGACGGATCGAGCGCTGGATCGACTTGAACACATCCTTGGGAAGCGCCGACTTCATCGTTTCCAGTCCAAAGACATCGCTGGCCCAGATCTTTTCAAGGGGCTCTGCGGGCTCCACAGGCACCGGCGGCCGTTCAAGGATGGCCTGCATGGCCTGGAGACGGGCTGGAGAGGGCATGGACATGCAACCTGACTGCCCCCAGCCAAGAGAGTCGCGTGGGCCTTGCGTTGCAACTTTCGCTACACAACATCCAGCCGATCAGCCGGATTTTCACTGAAGCCAGGAGCGAATGGGGCTTGAGGTCTCTCGAAACCCTGATGGCCTGGACGCTGTCTGGAAGTTAAAGAAACTATATCGATCCCCGGATCGGCTGGTTGCCTTGATCCGGTAGGCGGGGGTTGGATTCGGCTGCAGGCGGTTCTGCTCAGCCTTCCCGTCGGGGGATCACAGCCTGGTCGATCTGTTTGCCGTCTTTGTCCCAGGCCCAGATTTTCAGCTCTCGGGGGCCCGCTTCGATCTCCGCAAAGCTGAACACACTCGCGGCCCTGGCGCTCTGGGGGGTTCTGATCACCGGACGCAAGCTGGCTCCTCCCCCTCCCACCACCAGGTAGGTGATGCCATCGATGGGTTTGCTGCGCTCATAGTTGTGCTCGTGGCCATTGATGTAAAGCTGCACGCCGTGGCGCTCCATCAGGCTGGTCAACTTGGCACCTAGGTGCGGGTCATTGCCGTAGAAGCCAGAGGAATAGATCGGGTGGTGACCCACCACCACCTTCCAGGGGGCACGGCTACGGGATAAAACGGTGCGCAGCCAACTCACCTGCCGTTGCCAGTCGGCATTGCCGTTGGTATCGAGCATAAAAAATTCCACAGGCCCCTTCCTCAGGTTGTAGTAGCGGCCCTTCATGCCAAAGGGGGGATAGGCCACTTGCGGAGAGCCGTTGTCTGTGCGGATGTCGTGGTTGCCCAACACCGCATGGAAGGGGACCCCTGCCTGGAGCAACGCGGCATAGGGCCTCCGGAACGTCGCCTCCACCAGGGCCAGGTTGCCCGAGGGGTAGATGTTATCTCCCCCCAAAATCACCAGATCCACCTTCCGGCGGCCATGCACCGCCGCCATTTGTTGGCCCACCGCCCGTTGATTGGCATCGCCGCTGCCCGTATCCGCCACGGCCAGGAAGCGCAAGGTGGCTTTGCTTTCAACGGTGGGCTGGGCAGGCCCAGCATCTGGCCGCCACAGGCCTCCGGCGACCAA
>JBIIJA010000199.1:0-4824 GCA_044234195.1 Cyanobium sp.
GACGCAACACGGTTCTAAAGCACAACGCTGGCCTAGCCTGACGGAAAACAGGCCCCAGTGCATCCCCCCATCAGCCCGGGAGCGAACGGGCTGGCGTGATGGACTCAACAGGTGGGAGATCTGACGCTGGTTTCACGATGTCGGTGATCACTTCCAGCCCCAAGAGCTGGTGGGGCCCGAACGTTCGCAGAAAGGGCACATCCCCCGCATCCCGCCCTCGGGCGATCAGCACCCTCCCGCACCGGGGGACGTTGTGACGGGCATCAAACACATACCACCGATCCCCAAGAAAAGCCTCAAACCAAGCGGAGAAATCCACCGGCGCATCGCCCACGGGGATGCCGGTATAGCCGAGGTAACCCGTGCAGTAGCGGGCAGGGATGTTGAGGCAGCGGCAGAGGGTGATGGCCAGGTGGGCATAGTCGCGGCACACACCCGCCCCGTCCCGCAGGGTGACGCTGGCGGTTTTCTCGGCGCATACGGCCTGGTAGTCAAACCGGATGCGCTGGTGCACCCAATCACAAATCGCCTGCACCAGAGCCCAGCCCTGCTGTTGCATCGGACCAAAGGTGTTCCAGGCCAGGTTCATCAAGGGCGCCGTGTCGCAGTAGGTGCTGGCGTTGAGATAGCGGTAGGTGTCGATCGGCAGGCGATCCACTTGGCATCGAGGGGCTGTGGGCACCATCAGATCGGTGCTGTCGGGTCTGGCGATGGTGGTGGAAAAGCGAAAGGAGCACTGCCCCGCTGGAGCCAGCCAGCGGCTCCAGCGGTTTCCTCCGCTGTCGGTCAGCACCTCAAAGCTGCGTTCGGGGGTGAGGTGCACCACCTCTGGCGTCAGGAGGTCTTCCTGCAGGGTGGGGTGGGGATGCACCAGGGTGAGCACGGGAGTGGCCGATTCGCAGGCCAGCTCGAGCTGACAGCCGATGATCAGGTGCACGGATGAGGGCTTCAGCAGCAACATCTGCATCCTGGCTGCAGGGGTTGGCTCTTGCTGTCTCCTGGGTGATTCTGCCAGCATGTGCACATAATGACTGCCTCTGGAGTGCAGTTTTTGTGGTTTAGAGAGAGCCGAGTAAATGAATAAGTTCAGTGAGCACTACTGAGAGAAAGAGGAAACTGACTAAAGAGTGAAGCAAAACAATTCGCCGAACATTACTGTCCTCCAGATTTGTGTCACTCATCGCGTAAGTGAGGCCGACGGCATAGGACACATAAAGAGAATCGCTGAAAACAGGCTCGTCAGATCCGGCGAAGATAAATCCTTGGGGTTCTGTATCTTCCCTGGAAGATTCGGGATTTAGGCCAAAATAGAGCTTGGCATAGAGCATGGCAAAGCTGTTGTGCATCTGCAGCCAGGCGCCCAACAAACATCCAAAATAAATCAATGTGCGCATGCCAAAAGGCATCAGGGTCTGCTTGGATTTCAGCTCATTCACAAATAAGGTGAGCATGCCCACACTGGCAAAGGTGAAGAGCACAGACCCCTTCACCAGTAAGGACCGCCTGGACAGTCCATGGCCAAAAAGTGAGCGGGTGCTGGCCGCATCCAATCGCAGGGATTCGCGAAAAAAGAGCAACTGATCCTGGCTGATGGCGGCTAAAAAGCCGATGAGAATGGCTTCCTGCAGGCGAAGGATGGGGATCAGCAGTGCGGTGAGGACAACACCAATAGGCAGCGCTCGGGCCAATCGCTTGCGTTCATCGAAACAGGCTGCATGCACCTGGGCCATGCCATCTCCGTGGATGGATCCATGTTGCCTGTGCTCCGGGTGAGCTGGTTCAACGAGGGTTGATAAGGCTATGCCTCTCTGGCCGGCGCAGAGGAGAGGGAGGCTCTGGTTTGCGCAGGTTGGATCTCAGGGATTGGCTTCTGCAAAATGCCTTCAGGGAGAGGACTTGCCGTGAAGATGCCCAGTTGGCGATGAAAAAATGAAGCCCCTTAGCGCCTGCCGAGCAGTTCCTCCCAGGTGAGTTCTTGTTGGGTGCACTGCAGAGCGTTGGGGGGTTCTGGGGGGCGGCCCTGGGGGGTAGCTGCTCCAGGAGCAGTCAGGCGGCTCAGGTGCCGCAGCTGGAAAACGCGTCGTGTCATGGTTTGCTTGGAACACAAATATGGTTTTTCAATCGCTCTCAACGTAGCGAGGGCGATTGGGTGAACTCCATCGAATCAGCATACTGCCAAAGCCACGTCTCAGCAAAATCGACACAAAGCGACTGACTCAGTGTTCCGCTTCCAGCTCTCGCCTGGCGGCCTGGAGCTCTTTTCGGGCCTCCTCGCTCAGGTTCGGGTAGTGCAGATCGAGGGAGAGCAAGGTGTCGATCACCGCCGCCGCGACGACCAGGCGAGTGAACCATTTGTGGTCAGCGGGCACCACATACCAAGGGGCCTGATCGGTAGCTGTGTTTTGGATCATCTCCTCATAGGCTTTCATGTAGGCGTCCCAATGACCCCGCTCACGCACATCGGCGGCGGAAAATTTCCAGTTTTTCTCAGGTTCATCCAGTCGCTTGAGAAAGCGTTTCTTCTGCTCATCCCTTGAGACATGCAGAAAAAACTTGCGCACCACAATGCCATTGTGACCAAGGTAGTTTTCAAAGTGGCGGATGTGGCTGAACCGCTCACGCCAGATTTGTGGACCTACAAGCTGCGGGGGGAGGCTCTGGCGTTCAAGAAGCTCAGGATGCACCCGCACCACGAGAGTTTCTTCGTAGTAGCTCCGGTTAAAGATGCCAATTCGCCCCCGCTCGGGTAGGTGCCGTTGGCACCGCCAAAGGTAGTCGTGGTCGAGCTCTTCGGCACTGGGTGCTTTGAACGAGGTGACTTGGGCGTAGAGCTTGTCTTGCAGCTCCGCGAGAATCTCGACCCCTTCTTTGAGCACCCCTTCTGCGGCATGCTTATTGGTGGGGTCTAGGTTGAGGGTGTTGGCGGGATCCACATCCTTGAGGTGGAACCGTTCACCGTCGCTGATGCGGAAGGGGGCGCAGAAGCCACGGGCGCGCTGAAGGATTTCAGATTTGTCCATTTCGTGCTGTTGGATTGATCGTCCAGAGTTAGCGGTACTCGATGAGTTCGTGGCTGTGGTATCTCACTTTGGCCAAGGTGGCGTAACGATCTCCAGCACTTCGATAGCCACAGGCGCAGACGACTGCCGATTGGTAAGGCGTCTCCTCAAGACCAAGGATTCGGTCGTAGTCGGCGGGGCTGAAGCCTTCAATCGGGCAGGTGTCCACCCCAAGCAGGGCAGCACTGGTGAGCAGATTGCCCAGGGCAATGTAGACCTGATTGGAAGCCCAAGTGGCGATCATTTCGCTGCGGGGCCCATGAATGAGATCTTTCCGCATCAGCTCCCCATAGCCAGAGAGGCTCTCCGCAGGGATCTCCCGAACCCCAGCGGTGTGTGCCATCAGACGCTGCAAGTCATGCTCGCTGATCGTTCGCTGCCGGAGGAACACCACCAAGTGGGAGCAGTCTGTAATTTGGGACTGGTCCCAGGAGACTGGTCTGAGCTCTGCCCGAAGCTCTGGGGTGGTGATGACCAAAAATTTCCAGGGCTGTAAGCCGTAGGAGGAGGGGGAGAGCACCAGCACCTCCTCTAAGGCTGCCCAGGTTTCGGCCGGGATGGTGCGCTCCGCATCAAACACCTTCACGGCATAGCGCCATTGCAGGGCCTGAAGCAGGGTGGCAGAATCCATCGACGGAAGGGATGCAGGAAGCGACGATCTTCGCACCCCCATCCGCATCTGCTACACCACCGCATCTGCTACACCACCGTGATCTGGCTTAGGGAGGTGATGCCTGGGGCCATGCTGTAGCCCGTGATTTCAACCAGGGCGTCCGTGCTCAGATTGAAGCCCGCTGTGTCGTTGTTGAAGGCGATGAAGGTCCGGGTTGTTCCTGAGCTCGTGAAGCTGAAGGTCGCTGCACCGTTGGCCCCAAAGGTTGTGCTGTTGAGCAGGTTGCCGATGGCGGTGGCGTTGAGAGCTGTTGTCGTACCAAGGGTTGTGATCGTGCTTGGAATGGTGCCGAGCGCAAACCGATCGGTGCCCACAACGAAATCGTTGATGCGCTCAAATGTTGAGCTGCCATCCCAAAGTCCATCCTGAAGATTGGTGTAGCTAAAGATGTCGGCGTCAGCCCCACCGCTGAGGAGATCTTTCCCCATCCCCCCAGTGATGCTGTCCGCTCCAGCGTTCCCAGAAACCTGATCCACACCTTTCCCTCCGTTGATGCGATCAGCGAGAGAGGAACCGCGGATGGTGTCGTTGCCGTCTCCACCGTGGAGGAGGAAGTTGGAGCCGATGAAGGAAACGGAGGAGAAATCAAGGTTGTTGGCTTGCCAGTTGCCAAGGAGTGTGAGGAGAGAGTTTCCAGTGTTGCCATCGGGTTTAGTGGTGGCATTGACGATCTGCTCGATGCCGGAGGAGGAGGAGAAGCCGGTCAGGCCGATGTCAACAGCAGAGGAGCCAGTGGCAACGATGCGATCAACATCCGTGGAGTCTGTGCCTGTGTCTGTGTAGGTGTCGTAGCCCTCGAAGGTGTAGGGAACGCCACTGACCCAATCGGGTCCAGCTCCCGTGACTTCATAGGAGTCGGAGCCGCCTTTGCCATCGAGGGTGTCTGAATCGCGACCGCCCTTGATGCGATCAGCGAGAGAGGAACCGCGGATGGTGTCGTTGCCGTCTCCACCGTGGAGGAGGACGTTGGAGCCGATGAAGGAAACGGAGGAGAAATCAAGGTTGTTGGCTTGCCAGTTGCCAAGGAGTGTGAGGAGAGAGTTTCCAGTGTTGCCATCGGGTTTAGTGGTGGCATTGACGATCTGCTCGATG
>JBIIJA010000043.1:0-10041 GCA_044234195.1 Cyanobium sp.
CACGGTTAGTTGTGCCAGCACTGGCAATCTGGCCAATTCCACGGCAGCCATCGCCGCCCATGCGGGGCTTGATTGCTGTGTGTTCATTCCTTCGGATTTGGAATCCGGAAAAATACTGGGAACGTTGGTCTACAACCCCACCCTGATGGCCGTCAAGGGAAATTATGACCAGGTGAATCGTCTTTGCTCTGAAGTTGCTAACACCTATGGCTGGGGATTTGTCAATATCAATCTGCGTCCTTATTACTCCGAAGGCTCTAAAACCCTGGCTTATGAAGTGATCGAGCAACTGGGTTGGCAGCTTCCTGATCACATTGTTGCTCCTTTGGCTTCCGGTTCCCTGTTCACAAAAATCTGTAAGGGTTTTCATGAATTTGTTCAGGTTGGACTGGTGGAAGAAAAACCTGTGCGTTTTAGTGGTGCTCAGGCTGAGGGATGTTCTCCCATCGCCCAGGCTTTCTTAGAGGGAAGAGATTTCATCAAGCCAGTCAAACCTCACACCATTGCCAAATCCATCGCCATTGGCAATCCGGCTGATGGCCCCTACGCGATTGATATTGCCAACCGCACCGGCGGAAGCATTGCTGCCGTCTCAGACGCTGAGATCATTGACGGCATTAAGTTGCTTGCGGAAACGGAAGGGGTCTTCACGGAAACGGCGGGAGGGACCACGATCGCGGTGCTGAAAAAGTTGGTGGAGCAAGGTCGTATCGACCCTGCGGAAACCACGGTGGCCTACATCACAGGAAATGGATTGAAAACCACGGAGGCCGTCGCTTCCTCCATCGGCGAGCCTTTCACCATTGAGCCCCAACTGGCCAGCTTCCGCGCGGCCTGGGAACGGGCCCAAGCCCAGCACAGCGCCTCCCTCCCCTGAACCCCCCATCTTTGACACCATGCCCGTCCAGGTTCTCATTCCCACCCCACTGCAAAAGTTCACCGACAATCAGGCCACTGTGACTGTGGAGGCCAACACCGTGGCTGAGTTGATCGAGGTTCTGGACACTGATTTTCCAGGTATTCGAGCCAGACTTTGTGATGAGCAAGGCAAGCTTCGCCGCTTTCTCAATTTCTATGTGAACAGTGAAGATATTCGCTTTCTTGACAATGAATCCACCGCTTTGTCTGAGGGCGACGAAGTGAGCATTGTTCCCGCTGTCGCTGGCGGCTGAATCGCTACGGGTCCCTCGGCTCAGGTCTCGTCAGATCGAGTCCAATGCCTCTAGTCTCCAGCCAAGTGAACGGGGAGCCTGCTTGATGACCATCTCTCCACTCCCCCAGGGTTTGCACCCTGAAGGCTCCGAATCCATGGTCCCCGCCAGTTGGCAGGCACCTGCCCTGATCTACGACTACCGCCAAGCTGCCAACCCCATTCGTCCGGGGCTGACCGACCCCATTCCTTATCAGCACTGGAGCCCTCCTCCGTTGGCAGGGGAGCCATCGGCCATTTTTCCCCTCGATTTGAGTCAGGTCCTGGGCTGTGAGGGCCCTGCGACGAGTCCTGGTCTGTCGGCCCACTACGTTCGGCTCAGTCCCGGCGAGCCCTTGAAGCCCCTGGCACAGGCCACCAGTTCCCTCTTCTATGTGCTCAGGGGGGCAGGCAGGCTGGCCTTCCCGTCCCAGGACAACCCGTTTGCCCAGCCCATGGAGTGGGCCGAGGGGGATGTGTTTGTCCTCCCCCATGGGTTGGCCCCCGAACTGATCGCCCATCAGCCGAGCCTTCTCTACTGGGTGCATGACGGCCCCCTGCTGCGTTACCTGGGAGTGACTCCCGCGGGAAGCCGTTTTTCCCCCTGTTTTTTCACGGCCCACCATCTCAATGGCGAGCTGAATCGGCTCCTGGCCGATCCCACGGCAGCGCGGAGCAACCGGTTGAGCGTGTTGTTGGCCCACCAGGACTTGCCCGCCACGCGCACCGTGACCCACACCCTCTGGGCCATGGTGGGAGTGGTGCCCGCCGGGGCGATCCAACCTCCCCATCGCCACCAATCCGTGGCCATCGACCTCATCGTGGATTCCCCCCCGGGCTGCTACACCCTTGTGGGCACGGAGCTCGATGGCTCAGGCCTGATTCGCCATCCCCGGCGGATTGATTGGGAAAGCGGTGGTGTGTTCATCACCCCACCTGGCCATTGGCATTCCCATGTGAATACCAGCGACCGTGCCGCTCGCCTGTTGCCCATCCAGGACGCAGGTCTGCACACCTACCTGCGCAGTTTGGATATTCGTTTTGCCGGGGGACTAGTGGGTGAGGATTGAGGGCTCTCCGGCCCTGGCCGGAAGACTCGGGGTAGGAGGCAATGGCACCTCCGGATGCTGCTCTTGCCAGGTGTCAACCTCCTGACGGAAACGATCGCCATCGATGGTTTCCTCACTGATGAGGCGCTCCACCAGGCGATCCATCAGCTCCCTCCTTGGCTCCAATAGGGAGACGGCCGTCTCCAGCGACTGCTTGGCCAGGCTTCTGACGACCCCATCGATGCGGTTGCCCGTGTCCTGGGAGTAGTGGGGTTCGGCCCGGATCCAATCCCGGCCTAGAAACACCTCGGCCCCATCTCCCTCCAGCGCCACCGGGCCAAGACTGGAGAAGCCATAGCGGGTGACCATCTCTCGGCAAATCCGGCTGACCATTTGCAAATCACCCGCCGCACCCTGGGTGACTTCGCTGGGTCCAAAAACCACCAGTTCCGCGGCCCTTCCTCCCAGCACCACCACCAGCCGGGCCAGCAAGTAAGCCCGACTGATCAGCCCTGAATCGAGAATGTCCTCATCGGGCACCGTGCGGGCGAAGCCACCAACGCCCCCTGCCCTCGGCAACAGGGTCACCTTGTCGAGGCGGTCGGAGTGGGGCACCAGGCAGGAGAGCAGGGCATGGCCCACCTCGTGATAAGCAATAAGGCGTTTTTTGGCGCTGTCCTGGAGGGGCGCTGCGGTCAACCCCATGGTGATGCGTTCCAGGGCATCGCTGATGGCTCGATCGTCGATGCGGCTCTCCTGCCGTCGGGCGGTGAGAATGGCTGCCTCATTGAGCAGGTTGGAGAGGTCGGCGCCAGAGAATCCCGGGGTTCTTGCGGCCCAATCCGCGAGGGAAACCTTCTCATCCAGGGGCCGGGTACGGGCATGCACCGCCAGGATGGCTTCACGACCTTTGCGGTCTGGCAGATCCACAATGATGCGGCGGTCGAACCTGCCTGGGCGCATCAGGGCCGCATCCAGCACGTCGGGCCGATTGGTGGCCGCCAAGAGAATGACGCCTGAGTTGTCTTCAAAGCCATCCATCTCCGTCAGGAGTTGGTTGAGGGTTTGCTCCCGTTCATCGTTGCCGCCGCCGATGCCCGCCCCCCGCTGCCGTCCCACCGCATCGATCTCGTCGATGAAGATGATGCACGGCGCCTTGGCTTTGGCTTTGCGAAAGAGATCCCGCACCCGACTGGCGCCCACCCCCACGAACAGTTCCACAAATTCCGAAGCCGCCATCGAAAAGAAGGGCACCCCGGCTTCCCCTGCAATCGCACGTGCCAAAAGGGTTTTTCCCGTTCCGGGCGGTCCCACGAGCAGAACCCCTTTGGGGATCTTGGCGCCGATGGAGGTAAAGCGTTCGGGGGATTTCAGGAACGTCACCACCTCCTGCAGTTCTTCTTTGGCCTCGGCGATCCCCGCCACATCCTCGAAGCGCACCGGCACCGTTCCCTCGGGCTGAACTCGGGGTTGGCTGCGGCCAAAACCAAGGGTTTTGTTGGCCACCTGGCTGGAGCGGCGGATCAACAAGGCCAGCGCACCGAGCAACAAGAAGGCCAAAAGCAGGTTGCCCAGCAGGCCCGCCATGGCTTCGTCCTGCCGCTCATCCCGCACAGAGAGCGCAACCCGGTGCTCCTCCGCGGTGCGCAGCAACATCTGGTTGTCGTTGAACAGGGACACCTCGGCCGTGTTGCCGTTTTTGTAGGTGACCGTGGCGAGGCGCTGTCTGGGGGAGAGGAGAATCTCCCGAACCGTGCCGCCCTTCATGTCGTTGAGGAGCTGGCTGTAGGAGGGCGTGCTGGGGCGCAGGCTCCTCAGAGTGAAGCCTTCTGGAGCTGATGCCTTTCCTGGTGGTTGCTTTTGAACTCCTTGCACGCTCTTGGCATCAGACTCCCTACCGGCGCTAGGGGCTGCTGGAGGTGAAGAAGGGGCGGGGGTGGCACCTGTCGTTTCGCTGCCAGCGGAGCGCAGGGTGGATGGCGTGCTCGCCAAGAGCCAGGGGGCTGGAATGAAGGCTCGAAGAGGTGGTGGCGGACGATCCACTGCGACTGACATGTGACGTCAATGTTAGCGATTTGACGGAAGGTGGCTCGACACAGGAGGATCTCTTTTTGACAATGCTGGTAGGGCGATGGCTGTCCCCAAGAAGAAAACCTCCAAAGGCAAGCGCAATCAGCGTCATGCACGTTGGAAAGCCAAGGCTGGGGATGCGGCCCAGAAGGCGCTGTCCATCGGCAAAGCGGTGCTTAGCGGCAAAGCAAGGGGATTCGAATACCCTGTCGATTCCGAATCTGAAGACGACAACGGCTGAGAGAGGGTCTTCAGCTCCCTAATTTGAAGGCCTCCAGCACCAGGGCGAAGACAACGCCGATCCTTAGGTTGTCCACCACCACCCATGGGAGGGAGGGCACGTCAGTGATGGCGCGGGTCCGCAGCCTCACCAGTAGCTCATGGGTGATCACCATCCCCATCACCACAATCGGCCGTCCACCGCTCACTTTCCACAAGAGGATGGAGGAGAGATTTTGCCCCAGGAAGATCCCTCCGAGGAGGGCCAGCAGAGCTGTGCTGGCCGTGGCCCAGCGCCTTCCGATCTGTGCCCTGATCACCTTTCCCCAGCGCTGTTGCAGCTGCTCGAGGCGGGTCCGCTGCAGTGGGGCTCCGCTCATCGCCGTGGGTCTCCTCTCATCTTGGCTGCATCAGGGTTTCTAGCCAAGACAGCGTGATCTGGGCCTGCTGACAAGGGGGGCCGTTGAGCACCTGGGTGGGTGTCTCCTCCTCCCCCAGATGGGTCACAACCGCGGTGGCCCGCTCCCACCAGGGGGATGTCACAGCGCCAGGCACTTCGCCAAGGGTGAGCACACAGGGCAGCGTCGCTCCCAGGGCTGCCTCCAGCCCCTGGGGAGAATCCTCCAATGCCAGCACCTGGGAGGCGGGAAGGCCCAGGCGATCCAGGGCCATCTGGTAGCCCTCCGGACAGGGTTTTTTGGCCTCCACATCCTCTCCGCAGATCCAAAAGGCAAAGGCTCCGGCGAACGCCGCGCCCTGACCCTGGAGCAGGGCCTCCACCGCTGATCGGGAGCTCGTGGTCACCAGGGCCTGGGGCATTCCCCGGCTCGCCGCTTCTGCCACGAGGCGTCTCACCCCCGGGCGAAGGGGGAGCAGGCCCCTTTGGGCGAGTTCCACGTAGGCCCGTTGTTTTGTGGTCATGAGGGATTCCACCTCGGCGGCGGATACAGGCTGATCCAACACCTGTTCAAAAAAGTGGCGAATGCGCTCGCGACCCCCGCTAATCGCCAGCAATTGGCCATAGGTGGCCTCATCCCAACGCCAGGGGAGGCCCGCTTCCGCAAAGGCTTGATTGAAGGCCCGGCGGTGGCCATGGGCTTCTGTGTCTGCCAGGGTGCCATCCACATCCCATAGCAGGGCCCCCAACCCAAGCGTTTGGGGTGGTTCTGAGGGTGGTGTGTAGCCCTGATTCATGGGGCGGGCTGAATCAAGTGCATACCTTGCCAGGTCACCTTTCCGTTGAGATGACGCCGACAAGATCTCGAAGAGCAGACTGGGGTCTGGGTCCAGAACCCCTGCAGACCGAACAAAATTATATTGAAACGGAGGGATTGATGAGAAAAAGGATATCAGTTTTGCTTCGGGTTGGCTGTGCTTCGTCACTCAGCTGTGCTTCGTCACAATGTCACCGGTCTGCTCCAAATCATCAAACTCCGTCCTTTTGAAGCAACAGGGTCCCCCTCTCACCATGTGCTCGGGTTGGGGGCCGTTGGATGCCTTCCTCCCCCCCAGTGGGCATTGCTGGATCGTTTGGAAGGCCAACGTGATTTGGTGAGGGCCGCCAAGGGGGTGCGCAGGAGCCATGGCCGGCCCACAATGCGGACATCGCTTTGGGAGTTTGCGTCCCTGTGCCCCCCTCAGCTTGGAGGCTGCCTCCCCCTCTGCCCGCTCCTGCGGATGAGGCGCCGATCCCTGGCCTGCCTGCGGAGCTCTGGGCGGTATTCGCCCGACGCGGTCAAGCCGATCCAGCCGCTCTTGCTGGGTTGCTAGATCCCCCGGACCCTCCCGACCCCTTTAGCCATTTCCCCGACCTTGAAAGGGCAGTGGCCCGCCTCGCCGAGGCGGCTCGCCGGGGCGAGGCCGTGGCGATCTGCGGCGATTACGACGCGGATGGCATGACCAGCACGGCCTTGCTCACTGGGCTGTTGCAGAAACTGGGGGGGCGACCCCAGCCCGCCATCCCGAGCCGGCAAGAGGAGGGCTACGGTCTGAATCGCGCCATGGTGGAGCGTCTTGCCGCTGAGGGTGTGAGCCTGTTGATCACCGTGGATAACGGTGTCAGCGCCCATGAGGCCCTGGAGCGGGCCGCCACCCTCGGGCTGGATGTGATCTTGACCGATCACCACACCCTGCCTGAGGTGTCTCCGCCCTGCCTGGCGCTTCTCCATCCCGCCCTCACACCCCCGGGCTCCCCTTATCAAGGCCTGGCGGGGGTGGGGCTGGCCTATGTGCTGGGCAGGGCGCTCGCCCAACGCCTGGCCAGCCGCGATGGCTTGGAGATGGCCCTGGAGCTGTTTTGCATCGGCACGATTGCCGACATGGCGCCCCTCCAGGGCGTCAATCGCCTTTGGCTCCGCCAGGGCTTGCCTCGCTTGGCCCAGAGCCGCCTTGTGGGCCTGAGGGCCCTGCTCCAACTCTCTGGTCTCGAAGAGGCTCCCATTGATGCGGAAGCGGTGGGATTTCAACTGGCGCCACGGATCAATGCCGTCGGAAGGCTGGGTGACCCTTTGCTGGTGGTGGAGTTGCTCACCACGCCGGATCGGGATCGGGCTCTGGAACTCGCCCGCCGATGTGATGCCCTCAACCGGGAGCGGCGAGAGCTCTGCCAAGCCCTGGAGGCGGAGGCAATGGCGCTCCTCGAAGCTGATCGGCGCCTTTCTCCGGCCTTTGTTCTGTTGGCCCAGGCCCATTGGCACCATGGCGTCATCGGGATCGTGGCGGCCCGGCTTGTGGAGCGTTTAGGGCGTCCGGTGGCTTTGCTGGGGGGGGAGGGGAATGGGCGTTTGCGGGCCTCTGTGAGGGCTCCACGGGGCTTTGCCGTGGATCGGGCCCTGGCAGCCTGTGCTCCCCTGCTGGAACGCTTCGGAGGCCATGCCGCTGCCGGGGGGTTCACTGTGGAGGCCGGCAACCTTGCCCAGCTCCAGGAACGTCTTGAAGAGCTGGCAGAGGCCTGGCTTCAGGACCATCCCGGTGGGGTGATGGTGGAGCCGGAGGCGCACCTTCGCCTTGAGCGAATCGATCGGGAGTTTTGGCAGGCCCTGCAGCGGCTTGGCCCCTTCGGCGTGGCCCATCCCATGCCGCTGTTTTGGAGTGTGGGTTGCCTGGTGGAGCAGCAGAAACTCCTCAGGGGTGGCCATCTCCAGCTCACCCTCAGCCAAGGTGGGGGTCGAGTTCAGGCGATGGCCTGGCGCTGGGAGGGAGCTGAGCCCCTGCCGCCCAAGGTGGATGTGGCCTATCGCTTACGCCAAGATTCCTGGCAGGGGCAGCAGCGTCTGCTGGTGGAGCTGGAAGCCATCAGGCCAAGCCATCAGGCCGATCACCAGGGGGAGCACGTGGTGGTGCTCTTGCGGGGCGATCGCCACTACCGCTGTGCCCTTCGAGACAAGGATCTGGTGATTCGCAATGGGGCTGGTCAAGAACTCTGCTCATCCCTCACGTGGGAGGGCTCCCTAGCCAGTCCCCAAATCGCTGGGCAGCACCCCTACGTGCAGTCGTTGTTCCAGGAGGCGGTGATGGCTCTCGGTTTGGCCGGGTGAGAGCCCCTCAGAGGGCGCCTCGCCGATAGAAGAGGATGAAGATCACGGCAGGACCCGCCAGGGTGATCAGTGCGAGGGCCATGAAGTTGGCAATCAGGTGAAAGTCGATGCCCATGCTGGTGATCTGGCAGACGATTGGCGTGCCCAGACAGTAGGGCCTGCCCGGCCGGTGGTGGTTCAGACTTCCCGTCACTGTGATGCCTTGTCACAGGGTTGTTGCGCCCTTCCGGAGATGGTGATGAGCCAGCCAGGCTTGCGTTGGCAATGCATCCAGGGCTGTGGGGCATGCTGTCGCCTCGACCCGGCCCTGAGGCCCGAAGCCCTGGACCTGCTGGACGAGGAGCAACGCCAGACCTATTTGGCCATGGTGGGAGCGGACGGCTGGTGCATCCACTACGACACGGGAGGCCAACGGTGCCGCATCTATGCCAGCCGCCCTGACTTTTGCCGGGTGAGCACCATCATGGATCAATTGGGTGCCCAAGGGGAGGAGGCCGATGCGCTGGCCATCTCCTTCTGCCGTCAGCAGATCCGCAGTGAGAGCGGCGGCCGTGGCAAGGTAATGCGGCGCTTTGCTCGGGCGCTTCGCCAGCCATGACGTCTCCAGAACCCCCGCCTGAATCCTCCCCCTCCTCCAGCGCTCCAGCCAGCGTCCCTGGTGGAAGTTCGTCCACCTGGCTCGGGGTGTTTCTCTCCACGGCCGGCACGGTGTTTCTCGCGGAGCTCGGGGATAAAACCCAGCTGGCAGCCCTTTTGCTGGCGGCGGAGTCCGGCCGGCCGGTGGTGGTCTTTTTCGGGGCGTCTCTGGCCTTGATTTGCTCCAGTCTGGTAGGGGTGCTTCTGGGCCGGTGGTTGTCGGCTGTCATGGCGCCCCAGCAATTGGAGCGGGCCGCAGGTCTGCTGATGGTGGGTCTGGGCCTCTGGCTGGGTCGCCAGGCTGTGCTCCACCTGGCGCCATCACCGGCGCCTCCCCTCCTTTAAGCGGCACTGCATCATGCTCGCCCTCCTTGCCTCCACCTTCGCCACGGTGTTTCTCGCGGAGCTCGGCGACAAAACCCAGCTGGCCATTGTCAGCATCAGCGGCACCTCCAGCCGGCCCGGCGCTGTGTTTGCCGGCAGTGCATTGGCCCTTGTGTTGGCCTCCCTGTTGGGATCTGCCGCAGGGGGGACGCTCACCAGCGTGATCCCTACCGACTGGCTACAACTGGCGGCCGCCGCTGGTTTTTTGTTACTGGGTTTGCGGCTGATTCTGCGCTCTGGCGCGAGCAATGAGCCGGCCTCAGCTGAGGCGGAGGGGGATGGGGCGCCCCCGAGTTCCTAAAGTCATCTCCACATGTCCTGGCCGGTTGCGTCGCCTGACCCCAGGACGTGCGTCTGCGGGTGGCGAGCACTGTTTTCTCCACGCCCCGTTTCCTCCTCTTTCCCTTGACGATGAAGTTCACGGTCGCTGACCTCCTTGACCAGCTCTCCACCGATGACAGCCTTCCCCCTGCCCAGCTGGAGAAGGCCCTTGGGATCAGCGCCTCTGAGGATCAGGAGAAGCTGCGCATTGGCTTGCAGGCTCTCGAGCGCCTGGCCTTGGTGGAGCAGGGGGAGGAGGGGCTCCGTCGCCGGGAGGACCCCGATCTGATTTCGGCCCGTCTGCGTTGCTCCAGCAAGGGCTTTTGCTTTGCCTTGCGGGATGACGCTGGGGAAGACATCTACATCCGTGACCACCATCTCAATCACGCCTGGAACGGCGACCGTGTGTTGGTGCGGATCACCCGGGAAGGGGGACGTCGCCGCTCGCCGGAAGGGAGCGTGCAGTGCATCCTGCAGCGCCACACCACCCGCATGCTGGGCCATGTGGAGCGGCAGGGTGATCGCCTGGTGGCCGTGCCTCTGGACGATCGCCTGCTCACCTCCGTGGCGTTGCCAGAGGCTGATGCCAGGCACCTGGAGCAGCGCGACACCCATGTGGTGGAGGTGCAGATTGATC
>JBIIJA010000042.1:0-10041 GCA_044234195.1 Cyanobium sp.
CCTGCGGAAGGAAGTGGTGGCCGTAGAGCGATTTGATGAGGATGGCCGGCCCCAGCCCGTCTAAGAACCAAGCCGACCGTTCGGCCCCTTAGGGTCAGTCGAGCCTTGCTCCTGCGGTGACCGTCAGCCCAAGCCCCCAACATCCGACCATCGCCACGGATCCCCCCCAAAGCTGGGACGTGATTGTGGTCGGGGCCGGCATCGGCGGCCTGGTCACCGCTTCCCAGCTGGCTGCCAAAGGTGCGCGGGTGTTGGTTCTGGAGCGCTATCTGATCCCCGGGGGCAGCGGCGGCAGCTTCCAGCGGGCGGGCTACACCTTTGATGTGGGCGCCTCGATGATCTTTGGCTTCGGGACCCAGGGCCACACCAACCTGCTGACCCGCGCGTTGGCCGATGTGGGACAGCATTGCGCCACGCTGCCCGATCCTGCGCAGCTCGCCTACCACCTGCCCGGTGGGCTGGAGGTGGCCGTTGATCGGGATTACGACCGTTTCATCGCTGACCTCACGGCCCTGTTCCCCGCAGAGGCCAAGGGCATCCGGGCCTTTTACGACACCTGCTGGCAAGTGTTTCGATGCCTCGATGCCATGCCCCTGTTGTCGCTGGAGGATCCCGCCTATCTGGCGAAGGTGTTTTTCAAAGCACCGCTGGCCTGTTTGGGGCTGGCCCGGTGGCTGCCAGTGAATGTGGGCGATGTGGCACGGCGGCACATCCAAGACCCCCAACTACTCAAGCTCATCGATATGGAGTGCTTTTGCTGGAGCGTGATGCCAGCCGATGGCACGCCGATGATCAATGCCGGCATGGTGTTCTCCGATCGCCATGCCGGCGGCATCAACTACCCAAAAGGTGGCGTAGGGGTGATCGCCGAAAAACTCGTGGCGGGGCTGCAGGCCCATGGGGGCGCTATTCGCTACCGGGCCCGTGTTACCGACGTGCTGATTGAGGGGGAGGGCTCAATGGCCAAAGCTGTCGGGGTGAAACTGGCCAGCGGCGAAGAGATCCGGGCTCGGCGTGTGGTGAGCAATGCCACCCGCTGGGACACCTTCGCGGGAGAGCCAGGGGGCTCTGGAACAGTGACCCATCCGCTTGTGGACGCGGCCCACACCCCAGCCGCCGAAGCCACCTGGCGGCGCCGCTACAAACCCTCGTCCTCCTTTCTCTCCCTGCACCTGGGCATCGACGCGGCCGTGGTGCCGACAGGCTTCCATTGCCACCACTTGCTCCTGGAACGTTGGGAGGAGATGGAGGCGGAGCAGGGGGTGATTTTCGTGTCGATGCCTACCCTGCTGGATCCTTCTCTGGCCCCTGCGGGCCATCACATCCTGCACACCTTCACCCCCAGCGCCATCGAAGCCTGGCAGGAGCTGTCGCCAACGGCCTACCGGGAGAAAAAAGAGGCCGACGCATCCCGGCTCATCGCCCGGCTGGAAGCGATCCTTCCGGGGTTGTCGAGCGCGATCCGCCATCGTGAGGTGGGCACCCCCCGGAGCCACCGTCGCTTTCTAGGCCGCATGGGGGGGAGCTACGGACCGATCCCGGCCCTGCGTCTGCCGGGTTTGCTTCCCATGCCGTTCAACCGCACGGGGTTGTCCGGCCTTTATTGCGTGGGCGACTCCTGTTTTCCTGGCCAGGGGCTCAATGCCGTGGCTTTCAGCGGCTTTGCCTGTGCCCACCGCATTGGCGCCGATCTGGGCCTCAACTCCTGGGCCCTTCCGGCTTGAGCGTGAGGCATGGCAGTCGGGACAGGGTGGCTGGGTGCTGATCTCACAACAGGAAGCACACAAAAAGGAACGGTTCGTCACAGACGATGGTGTCCGCCAAGACAACAGGCTTAGAGTTCCTGTTCAAGGATGAAGAAAAGACGGAAATGGCAATGGCTGCGTCAATGGCTTCTGCAAAAGGTTCTGGAGCTGCAAAAGGTTCGGGGGCTGCCAAAGGTTCTGCGGGGGGAGCTGCCCTGTTCTCCAGTTTCCAGCGGCGGGACTATCGTTTGATTGATTGCCTCCACCAGCCCCATCCCCATCTGGATGGCCTCTACGAGAGCATGGATGAGGCCATCGCCGATGCCATCGGCTGGTTGGAAAGCATGGGCCCGACCGCCTTCGACACCACCATCGGCCTGGAGGTGAGCACTCCTAGTGGCAGTTGGCGGACGATCCGCCAGCCCGGGTTGCTGCTGTGCCCTCTGCCGTGTCAACAGAGCAAACAGTGAAGGAAGAAGCAACGGCATGGCGAAGTCAGTGGCTTCAAGCCGTGGGATGGGAAAGATCAGGAATCGCTGTGGACACCGCACTCAGCGGATAGCAATTCGGCACAAAGAACTGCTCACTCAACGGGGGACGCTTGTAGCCACCAATGCTTTTGCGTGGAGGTAATTTAATCTCTTCAGGCGTCATGTCCACATAGGGCACCTTGCTGAGGAGATGGCTGATGCAATTCAGGCGCGCTCGACGTTTGTCATCTGCCTCCACCGTGAACCAAGGCGCTTCTGGAATGTTGGTGTGAGCAAACATCGTGTCTTTTGCTTTGGAAAACTCCACCCAGCGGTCTCGAGATTCCAAATCCATCGGGCTGAGCTTCCATCGGCGAGCTGGATCTTTGATCCGGGAGCGAAACCGCGCTTCCTGTTCCTCATCGCTCACCGAAAACCAATATTTGATCAAGGTGATGCCACTGCGCACCAGCATGCGCTCAAACTCAGGACAAGAGAGCAAAAACTCCTCACTCTCTCTCGGAGTGCAGAAACCCATCACGGTTTCCACTCCAGCCCGATTATACCAACTGCGGTCGAATAGGACAATCTCACCAGCAGCGGGCAAGTGTTCGACATAACGCTGGAAATACCACTGGCTTTTCTCCCGATCTGTGGGCGTGCCGAGGGCCACCACATTGCACCCCCGCGGATTGAGGGGTTCGGTCACGCGCTTGATGGTTCCCCCCTTGCCGGCCGCATCGCGGCCCTCAAACAACACGAGCAGGCGGTATCCCTCGTGTTTGATCCAATACTGCATTTTCACCAATTCCACCTGCAGCCTGCCCAGCTCCTTCTCGTAAAACTTGCGATCCAGTTTCGGAGGGCGCCCTTCGGAATGGACACTGAGATCATCCAGCATGGGGGAAGGCCGGTAGACATCCTCCCCGTTTTTCCCCCCTGCGTGATCGGGGCTGGGAACAAACGTGGCGGGAGAAGGACGATGACCTTCAGGCTTGTGCGTTTTTTTAGACATTCTTCCGCAAGCAAACGACTCTTCCGGCTTAGATCCCGGGCGGGCAAGCCCATGTCTTTTAAGTTACAGCTCGCCCAGCGCGCGACAAAAGTTTGTGCTGGCCAGCCTGCCCACTGGGGTCTGCTTGAAGCGCTCGTGGCGACACGGCTGGCTCCACCGTGCAATCTCGGAGGATGAGGGGGGTCGTTCCGATTTGCAACAGCCCTGCAGCATGGCGGGGCCACCCTTCCAAACCCAGCTAGGACAGGCGAGAGGGAACCCGTTAGGAACCCAACGCCAACAACCACAGGTGGGGCCAGCAATGAAGAACTATGGCGTGCTGAAAGGAACGGCGGTCGCCTACAAACGCGACAACGACCAAGATCCCCACTCCGAGCTCCTGATGAATGTGGATGGGGAGAGCTTCCGAGTGGCGATCAATGTGCGCTCCAGTCGTGGACCCACCCAAAAGCGCCTGGTGGAATACCTCATCGTGCAGGATCTCAATCATCCGATTGTGGAGCGGGCCAGGGCACTACCAGAGGGCTGGAATCCCATCACTGGCGCTCCCTATGCGACAGCCGCAATTGACTACATCCGCAGCAATCTATTTCGTCCCAAAGATCTCAAGCCTCTCATCCACACCAAGCCAGGCCCCAACAACGATCTGTTCGAACGGGTGGAGAATCTGCTGATGCGCGCCATCAACAATGAGCAGGCGATGGTGTATGCCTTCGGCGAACGCTGGGGACCCGAGCCGACGAAAAAGGATGACTATTTTCAGTTCAAACCTGGCAACGGCGTGCACCTCATCCACATGAATCAAGGCGGAGCAGGAGATGATGGCGGTCGCTATCGCGATGGGGCCTTGCTGGTGGATTTCCCAGGATCCGGCATGACCAACGCCCTGTTTCTCAAATTTCAGAATCAGGTGTGGCACACCGCTGGCGAACGCGCCTTGCCCATCACCGGGGCCCCGACGGTGCCCGAGATTCCCATCCCGGAAACCGGCACGATCGAGCCTTGGGCTGTCGTGAGCAAGGAATCACCCAGCCATTTGGCGATGATCATCTCGGCCATGGTGAATCCCCTGGGCAGGGATCGCGGCAACGAGTCGGTCACGATCCTCAACACCTCCTCAGAGGCCCTGGATCTCAGCGGCTGGACCCTGATGGATGAGTATGAACGCCGCCAAAGCCTCAGCGGTTCCGTCCGTCCCAGCGAAACCATCACCGTGCCGCTGGCCAGCGGAGGCCTGCAACTCAACAACAAGGGCGGCATGATCACCCTTCTCGATGCACGGGACTTCAAGGTGGATGGGGTGGCCTACACCGCTGCCCAGGCGGCCGTGGAGGGAAAACCGGTGGTGTTTGGCTGAGCCTGGGCATGGGGCCGGGGCTCGGCGCAAGCAAGGCCAACAGGGGCCAGATCCTCCACAATGAAACAGCCCCCTGCGCCGCGTGCGGCCTGGCAAGTGATGGTCGAGCCCGATCTCTCCACCAGCTGGCTAGGCCTGCCCCTGCGAAGCCCGTTGGTGGTGGGCGCTGCCGCACCCCTCAGCGAAGACCCCGCCAACCTTCAGCGGCTGGAGGAGGCCGGGGCCGCTGCCATCGTGCTCCATTCCCTGTTTGAAGAGCAGCTGGAGCAGGAACAGCTCAACCTCCACCATCTGGGCCTGCTGGGAAGTGAGAGCTATGGCGAGTCTCTGAGCTATGTGCCAGAAACCTCCCTCTTTCATGTGGGTTCGGAGCTCTACCTGCGGCATCTGGAGCAGGCCCGCGCGCGTCTCTCGATCCCGGTGATTGCCAGCCTCAACGGCCAGCACCCGGGCAGCTGGGTGCGCTTCGCCCGGCAATTAGAGGGGGCGGGGGCCAGTGCCATCGAGCTCAATCTTTTTTCGATCCCCACCGATCCCGACCGCAGCAGCGCCGCCATTGAGGCGGAGATGGAAGAGATCGTGCGGGAGGTGCGCGCCGAAGTGATGGTGCCCCTGGCGGTGAAGCTAGGGCCCTTTTTCACCAACTTCTCCGCCATGGCCAAGCGTCTTGCCGCCGCTGGCGCCACTGGGCTCACCCTGTTCAATCGCTTTTACCAGCCCGATATCGACATCGACTCCCTGGAAATGCGACCCAACTTGCTGCTCTCCACGCCCCACGATCTGCGGTTGCCCTTGCGCTGGATTGCTCTCCTGCATGGCCGCCATGCCCTCGATCTAGCCGCCTCCAGTGGGGTGCACCGTGGGACCGATGTGGTGCGATTGCTGATGGCTGGGGCCTGCGCCACCCAGGTGGTGGCGGCCCTGCTGCGCCATGGGCCCGGCCGGCTGGCCAGCTTGGAAGAGGAACTGCGCCTCTGGCTGAGGGAGCACGACTACGGCTCAGTGCGCGAGCTGATCGGCTGCATGAGCCAGCTGCGCTGTCCCACCCCCCACGACTACGAGCGGGTGCAATACATGCGCATGCTGCAGACGTATCAGGTCGCCGATGCCATCGAAGCCCCGGGGCCCTGGTGACAGCGCTTCTCCCCCCAAGGGATGTGCCTTCCCTGGCGCAGGCACTGGCTGGACGCATCACCCGCCCCTGGACAGTGATGGAGGTGTGCGGCGGGCAGACTCATAGCATCCTGCGCTGGGGGCTGGACCAATTGCTCCCGCCAGGGTTGCGCTTGATCCATGGACCGGGGTGTCCGGTGTGCGTGACGCCAGCCGCCACGATCGATCAAGCCCTGGAGCTGGCCCGCAGGCCAGGAGTGATGCTCTGCACCTACGGCGACATGCTGCGGGTGCCCGGGAGCACGCAGGGCGTGGATCTGTTGGAGGTGCGGGCCGCCGGCGGGGGCGTGAGGCTGCTGACGAGCCCTGCTCAGGCCCTGCAGCTGGCCCAAGGTGCGCCGGAGGAGCAGGTGGTGTTTCTGGCGGTGGGCTTTGAAACCACCGCCCCCGCCACGGCTCTGCTGGTCCGCCAGGCGATGGCGTTGGGGGTGGCGAATCTCTCCCTGCTCACCGCCCATGTGCGGGTGGCGCCGGCCATGGAAGCGATTCTGAGGGATCCAGCCAACCAGGTGGAGGCCTTTCTGGCGGCGGGCCATGTGTGCAGCGTGATCGGCACGGCGGAACTGGAGCAGCTGGTGGCGCGGTTCCAGGTGCCGGTGGTGGTGAGCGGCTTTGAGCCAGAGGATGTGATGGCGGGGCTGGTGCAGGCCGTGGAGCTGCTGGAGGCGGGCACAGCGGGCGTGGCCAATGCCTACGGCCGCGTGGTGCGCCCCGAAGGCAATCCCGCCGCCCGCGCTTTGCTGGAGGAGGTGTTCGCTCCGGTGGATCAGCTGTGGCGAGGTCTGGGGGTGATTCCCGGAGGCGGTCTGGCCCTGCGCCCGCCCTACGACACCCTCGATGCCCGCCGACGCTTTGGCCTGCCAGGCCCCGAAGGCGAGGGGGAGCCTCCCTGCCCCACCTGCGGGGAGGTGTGCATCAGCGGCGCGGTTCTGCAGGGAAGGGCCACCCCGGAGCAGTGCCCCGCCTTTGGCAGCACGTGCACCCCGGAGCATCCGCTGGGAGCGCCGATGGTGTCGAGCGAAGGGGCGTGTGCGGCTTGGTATCGCTACCGCCGATGAGCGAGCCGCTGGGTGAGCCCCAGGAGAGGATCCGCCTGGGGCATGGCGGCGGCGGCACGTTGATGCAAGAGCTGATCGATCGGGAGCTGCGCCAGCTCTACCGCGATCCGGCCCAACTCCTGCACGATGCGGCCACTGTCGCGCGGCCCCAGGGGCCGCTGGCCTTCACCACCGACAGCTACGTGGTGCACCCCCTGGAATTTCCCGGGGGCGACATCGGAACGTTGGCGATCATCGGCACCGCCAACGACCTGGCCATGGCCGGCGCCCGCCCCAGCCAGATCAGCGTGGCCCTGATCCTTGAAGAGGGCCTGGAACTGAGTTGTCTGCGCCGCATCGTGGCCTCGATGGCGGGGGCGGCAGAGGCCTGCGGGGTGGCGATCGTGACGGGCGACACCAAGGTGGTGGAGCGAGGCAAGGCGGATCGACTGTTCATCACCACCAGCGGCATCGGCGTGATCGAAAGCCCCACACCCATCGGGCCGGGATCCATTGGGCCCTGGTCGATCGGGGTGGGGGATCAGTTGCTGGTGAGCGGCGATCTGGGCCGCCACGGCTTGGCGATCTTGGCGGCCCGCCACGGGCTGGCGCTGGATCCACCGATCGAAAGCGACTGCGCCCCCCTCTGGCCCCAGGTGGAGGAGCTCCTGCAGGCAGGCGTGCGGCTGCACTGCCTGCGCGACCTCACCCGTGGGGGCCTGGCCAGCGCCCTGCAGGAGCTGGCCAGCGCCGCCGGGGCGGAGTTCCATCTGGAGGAGGAACGGATACCAGTGCTGCCGGCGATGGCGAGCTCCTGCGGAATCTTGGGGTTTGAGCCGCTGCATCTGGCCAATGAGGGGCGCTTTTTGGCGGTGGTGCCCGCCGAGCAGCGGGCCGCCGCGGAAGCGTTGTTGGGGCGCTCCGGGGGCCGCTGGATCGGCGAGGTGCGGCCCGGGGCGCCTCGGGTGGTGTTGCGCACTCGTTTTGGCAGTGAGCGGTTGCTGCTGCCGCCAACGGGGGAGTTGCTGCCGAGGATTTGTTGAACATGGCGAGGATGGCAGGACTTGATGTTTTAACGCTGCCCCTGAGTGGCAGGAAAGGATCTCGGGTGGCGCAGCAGAGAGCGGGTGGTGGCCTGTCCACTCGAGGGGCTTGTTCGGCAGTACACCTTCGTTAAGATAAGATGAGCATTCAACAATATGCGCAAGTTAAGAGACAACACGGGTTGAAACTAACATAATGACAAGGCTTCAACTTAAACAAGTATATCCTATAACTCAAAAAGCTTTAGCATAAAAAGCTAAGTCAGCCCTTAGATTCTTATTGAGTGGGTATCGATATCCATCATGGGTTGCTTGTGCGATCACTAATTTGGCGAGTAAATACTATCCGGCCCGAACGTGCTTGAAACAGCTCATCATCTGACTGCCCCGAAACAAAGTACGTCCCTACTAACCTTAGTGAACCATTTGAAACACTTGTTGCGCTGAGGGAGTCATCACCAGATTCAAGAGTAAGCTTCATAAAGGCTGATAGTCCAAGCCTGCTTCCCTGAGGATAGCAATCATGAGAAGTTATCAAGCAAAGTTCATTGCCGCAGCTGTATTTGTGCATTATATTCGTCTCCCATAAAATATATGTATCTCTTTTTATTTCATCAATATAAGTCTCTTTTCTTATTCCTTTTGCCTTTAGAGAGCCAGCTTGCTCTTCAATCATACAAGAGCCTTTGTAGGCGAGTTGGCCTTGATCATCGAATGATTCATAATCCCAATCCCCTTCTAAGCACTTCGCCTGATTATACTCTAAGCATCCTTTGTTCCATTTGTAATCCCAATAGTCCAGCAGCTCTTCAATGAATGCATTTGAATCCGTTTGGTTGAGTGCGTTGCCAAATGGCTGATTTAGCTCTGCCTCCCATTCAATGTGAATTGAACTTGACGAAGCCTTACTTAGGTAAAATCCAGTAATTGCATAAATCGGCACGTTATTTCTAAAAACAATATAAAAAGGTATACTCATTAAAGATCGATATAGTCTAAGTTGTACCATTTCGGTAGTCTCAAATCCTCGAACTTCTTCGTCTCCCGATTGATTAGATAGCTCACGAATAATTGATTCTATTGTGGCAGCAAATTTCTTGCATCCAGACGAATAAAAATCAACTTCATCTCCAACCTCGCCTGCTCTTCTTGTTGCATTTTTACAATAGGGTGCAAGAGCCATGAATTTAAACTTTACTCCGATTAAGGCTTTGCTCTTAATTGCTTCTTTGAGCTTAGAGAAATCAGATATTGAACCATCGTGGCAGTACAGCCAATCTCCATCCTGAAGATTTAGAATTAGTTCCTTCAGCTTAGAAATATCAAAAGAGTTTCTTATTCTCTTCAGCCCACATTCATGAATGCCCTTATCGTTGTCCATTAACCTATAAAATCTTTTTGTTGCTTGATCGAGTATCTTTTCCTTGTCTTGCTCGTAATCCCTTCTAAAGAAAAATTCCTTTCCTGCATCCAAGAATGACAGTGACCCCCAAAAAAGTGCTATTGACTTAATTGGCTCAGCTAAAACTTTTCTGCCTGTATCATCAAGCTTGTCTCCTAGAAGCCAGATTATAACTGTAACGGAAAGATTTATAATGAGAAAGACAAACTCGTTGCGGCTTAAGTTTCTCCACAGATGTTTCGTTCTCTGTGTAAGCTCTGTAAATCCAGTTTGTGAGATTGGTTGAATTTCTTCAGTCACTTGCGAGCAACTATTATCCTTTTTTATAGCACCTTCCTTCAGAATAGATGAATCTTGTTAATCAGTCTTAACAGAGCTTAGTCATGGCCGAACGGCCTGCTCTCCTATATCCAAGGGTTGGCGTCCCTGTTGCCCTGTTGTTTCATTGCGGACCGGCGTTGTTGAGGGAAGACCCATTGCCAGCCCCATTCCACCGGGGCACAACACGGCCCCAGCCTTCTGAAAGATCGCGCCGCTTGAAATCGAGGTCATGCACCCGTAGGCGATGGGCTTCCATCAGTCGCAAACCACTGCCATAGAGCAGACCAGCTACCAGGGCATCACTTCCTTCAAGCTGTTGCAGCACCGCACGTACTTCCTCGGGTGTGAGCACCACTGGAGACTCGGCATCAACCGCCCTCAGAACACAACACAAGAATTCCCGGCCACTCCCAACTCCATGGGAAGTGAGTGGGAGCTGCTTGGACCGGGACTGGTTAAGAACCCAACTCCACCACCA
>JBIIJA010000044.1:0-9947 GCA_044234195.1 Cyanobium sp.
CATTTTGGAGTATTGCAGTAGAGATTCAGCTGTATGCGATATACCCATTGCTAATTTTTATGGCAACGAGATTAGGTTGGAGGCGCACATTGCTGGTGGCTGGCGCCGCTGAAGTCTCCATCCGTTTAAGTGATTCGTTTAACAATCCTCTCCCTCATTATATTGCCTATTCTCCCATGGCTTTCTTTTTGAGCTGGTCCTTGGGTGCGTACTTAAGTGAGTGTTATATGAATAATAGAACGACTCGCTTATTCAAAAACCATTTCGGTTTAATCTGTTTTGCAACTCTTCTGATTCCTCTATTAAAGCCGACATCGCCATTCACCTTCCTCGCATTTGCATGGCTTGCAGCAACAGCAATTGAAAGGCTAATGACAGAAAAGTGGAAGCTTCCAACTAATAATTTGTTTGAATTAGCCTGGTCTCATCTTGCCCTCCTTGGTGTAGTAAGCTACAGTTTCTACTTATTCCATCAGCCTATAATCAAACTTACTGTTCCAGCATTGTTAATTTTTCTCCCGGGCTTCAATATCCACCCGTTGCTAAGGTATTTAGCGTGCTTGTTATGGTATCCCGTTATACTGCTACTTTCGTATCTTGTATTCAACTTTGTTGAAAAGCCATCTATAAAGCTGGGACATTTGGTAGCGGCCAAAATTAACTTGCCGAATAACAAAAAGAAGAAGTTTTGGAGCTGAAGATGTGATTAAAGTACCTCTAATGATAATATTTTTGGCTCCGAACGTCGATCACGATTTAAGGTGCAGCCCACACCACCCACACTGCTGGGGAGGTTCGGTTGCCGCTGAGCAGGATCCGTTGCCGTTCTTCTACTGTGAAGGCGATGGGAGATCACCCGATGGATGCCTTTACGGCGGTCCACACCGCCCCCATCACCCGCTAACTGCCTTCTCCAGGGCTGCGATGTGCGCAGTCCCAGTCCCAGAAGGTTGGACAGAGCCTTGGCCCTGGCTCCAGCGGCCAATCCTGCTTCCAGGATCTCCAGGGCCCTTTGGCGATCCTCTGGGGCGGTCAATCCTCCCCGACCTCTCGCCAATAGGCCTGGATCTTTTTTGACGCGATCAGCAATGCTCTTGCCTTCGCCAGGGCCTTGTCCTTGCGGTTCTGTTCTTATTGTAGCCGTTTGATTTCCCGCTGGTCTTACTGGTGGCGCCTCTGGAGATCCTTCTGGTCGGCCATCGTCAGCAGCGGCTTTGCATTGGCATCCTGGGACGCCTTTCGCCAGCGGTCCACTTGCTCGGTCTACAACCCTCTCTTCCTGCAGCTGCCCCCCAGTTCAGTGGCGTTAAGGCCAGCGGTTTCCAACACCACCGTGAACTTGTCTGCATCGCTCCAGCTCTTCCAGGTCTTACGCAACTTGTAGAGGGTGATCGCATGAATGCCCAGCTCCCTGGCGATCTCCACCACGCTCTGCCGGTTGGGCGGGCTCATCCGGCGATGGACATCCGCTTCGACCGCTTCGCTGTAAGGACCCATTAAGAAACTCCAGCTGGCCCTCTGGTTGGAATAGTCGTTTTGGAGAGGGTTCAACTTCGCTGGCAGAGGGGAGAATTGTGACTAAAAAGCTACTGTACAGGAAACACCTTGGTGAGTGAATGGGCTTGTCGATGTTTTGCTTGAGAGGGCGATATGCACTTGCTGTTTTGCTTGGTTTGAAGATAAGTGAGTTGTTTCAAATCCTCAATCCACTACTTGATTACCCAGCTCGCTCCGCGCACGGCAGCTTGACCTTGTAGACTGGTACATGGCTACCAGTTTAGTCATGGCGCGCAGCGGCATCCAGTTTCAAAAGGGCCTCTCCCTCCCTGAGTTCCTGCGGCTCTATGGCAGCGAGGAGCAATGTGAGGCCGCTCTGGAGAAGGCTCGCTGGCCTGATGGCTTTCGCTGCCCGCGCTGCAGTTGCCATGAGCATAGTCACGTCTACGGCCGGCGACTCAAGCGTTATCAGTGTCGGAACTGCGGCTATCAGGCCACGCTCACGGCCGGCACGATCATGCAGGCCACAAAACTGCCGCTGACCTCCTGGTTCCTTGGCTTCTATCTGATCGGTCAGGCCAAAACCGGGATCTCCTCGCTCGAGCTCAGCCGCCACCTCGGTGTGAAATACGACACGGCCTGGCTGCTCCATAACAATATTTTGCGGGCGATGGCTGATCGGGAGGAGGCCTACCTGCTGCGGGGAAAGATCCAGATCGATGATGCCTACCTCGGCGGAGAACTGCCGGGGGGCAAGGCTGGTAGGGGATCAGAGAACAAGGTCCCCATCGTCGCGGCCGTCTCCTTGAACGAGGCGGGTCATCCCATTCACACCAGGATCACAGCTGTGCGTGGCTTCAGCGCAGAGGCCATCGCAGACTGGGCCCAGCGCCATCTGGAGCCCGGCACGCATGTGCTCTCCGATGGCCTGGCCTGCTTCCGCGCCGTAACCACGGCCAACTGCCTCCACAAGGCAGTTGTCACCAGCGGCAAGCACCCTAACGATTTGCCCCAGTTCCGCTGGATCAACACCGTACTGGGCAACCTAAAGACCAACTTCAGCGGCACCTTCCATGCCTTCAGCTTTGGCAAGTACGCCAGGCGCTACCTGGGCGGTTACTGCTTCCGTTTCAACCGGCGCTTTGCGATGGCCGCAATGACGGAGCGCATTGCCAATGCCGTCTGCTGCTGCATGCCATGTACGGAGAGGGATCTCAGAATTGCGGAGGTTTATGGGTAATCAAGTTAGGGATTGGCAGTCTTTGTCTTTACCAGCCAGCATTTCACTCATTGGCGATTGTAGCCATATTGGGCAGTGTGTTTATGGATTGCCACGCAGAAATAAAGCGAAATAAAGATAATTTACTTAGCTGTATACGTCTCGTATTCTTATCATATGCAGCTTCTTTGGCCACCTATAAATTCGTCGTTATTGATATGTTCTTCAATGCTAAATACATGTCCTATCGCGGTCAGACCTTGGGGATGGGCCTGCACCTTCCATTCGCTTTGAGAAATCGAATCGGCGAATTTTGGTCTTTGCTCGCTTCTGACTGGGCCGGAACGTTGATTGGTGTTGTTGCGGTAGGAATCCTTATTTCTTATATTGCCATACTGATCTGGGCTCCACGCTCTGGTGGCCAGTCATCGCGGGGTCGTGTCATTCGCTCTTTCGCAGTTGTTGCAGTCATTTTAACGGTTTATGGACCATCTTTGCTCCTTTTGAGGCCTCTAATGACCCAGTCCCGGACAATGGTTGGTCTAGGAGTTCTCTTTAGCTGCATGTTGATGCATCTGCTGCAGATGGTGCCGTCTGCGAATCATCAATCCAAAGCTGGTCATGCTCTTGGTCAGTGGTCTAGGGTTTTGGTGTTCGTCTCCGCCTATGCATTAGTCGTCAATGCATATAGCTATGCTGCCGCTTTTCGTGCTCAGCATGAATACGAAATGTCTGTCCTGACGAGACTTGCCTCTGATATTGATAAGCATGCTGAGCTGGCAGAAAGTAATGATGGCCTGAGAGTTGGATTTATTGGCGCTGCTCCAAGTTGTCTCATATGAAAAACAGTCAAGAGCGATATCCCTATCTCAAAAGAATCATTCCCATTCTAATCAATGGGAATTGGGTCTGGGGTGGAGTAAGGCTCAGTCATGTCACTGGTTATCCCATCAACCAGCTCCAGCTTGAAAGTCCAGAGGCGTTGAGTGCCCGCATCACGGATACAGGAATAAAACCTGTTTTTAAAAGCCCCCTCTACGAAGGATTTAATATTAATAATGTACTTGTGATTAGATTTAAGCCGACGACTTGATGAGGCGGCCTTGTGCTTAAGTGTTCGCAATTGTCGTCCTAAGATCTGCCCTAAGCGAGAGCCCAGATCATTAGTCACTTGTCAGAGAGCCCATGGGGCATTTGGCTTCTATTAGAGGGTTAATATGGTTGTCAATAGGATAGACACTGACGGCGAACTGTGAGAGTGGGTCTCCACGTTGAGTTGGTATCATGCCCATGTGCACGTGCAGGCTGCGAGATGGCTTTTGGCCAAGCGAGACACAAGGAGTCATCACTTAGGTTGAGGGGCCGCCCCCCGCCGGCACTTGCACCCATCCATCCTGATCGTCACCGCCCTGCGCGACGAACTCGATCATCCTGGCGTTCTCTACACCGGCCTCGGCAAACTGAACGCCACCTACGCCCTGACCAAGGCCCTGCAACACAGCACGCCATCTCTCGTGGTGAATTACGGCACCGCCGGTGGTCTGAAGCCCAATCTCTCGGGATTGCTGGAGGTGGCCCAGGTGCTCCAGGTGGACATGCTCGCCGAACCCCTGGCCCCCCGGGGCTCCACACCGTTTGATCCCACTCCCTCCGTTCTGGAGTCCGGCCACCCGGGTGTGGTCTGCGGCAGTGGCGATCACTTTGTGACTGAGGCGGATGCCTGGCTGTCGAGCCAGGGGGTGGATGTGGTGGACATGGAGCTCTTCGCCATTGCCTCTGTGTGCCGGCGGGAAGGGGTGCCCTGGCGCGCTTTCAAATTCATCTCCGACCATGCGGATCGGGAGTCTGGCGACAGCTGGCAGGCCCACATCAGCAGTGGACGGATGGAGTTTCTCGAGACGATCGACCACCTGCGCTTGGCGCCGCACCCTTAGGCCAAGATCGCCTCAAAGCGCATCGAGATGTCGAGCCAGCTGCTGCGGGTGATCGGCGCACTGGTGGAGATCAGATCCACGCCGCTGGCCGCATAGGCGCGCAGCCCTTCGGGCTTGACCCCGGAGGCCTCCAGCACCACCTGGGGAGCCGCCCGCCGCAGGCGCGGCACCAGATCGGCGAGCGCTTCCGCCGTAAAGCCATCCAGCAACACCGCATCGGCCCCGGCTCGCAGGGCCAGCTGGGCCTCCTCCTCGGTTTCGGCCTCCACGATCACCCGGGCCGGCCAGGGGGCCGAGGCGCGCACCGCCGCCACTGCCGGCCCGATGCCCCCCGCCCAGGCCAGATGGTTTTCCTTCAGCATGGCCGCGTCATCCAGCCCGAAGCGGTGGTTGGTGCCGCCGCCGCAGCGCACGGCGTATTTCTCCAGCACCCGCAGCCCGGGAGTGGTTTTGCGGGTATCCACCAGCCGCACGCCCGTGTCCGCCAATTCGCCAACCAGGGCAGCGGTGGCCGTGGCCACCCCCGAGAGCCGCATCGCCAAGTTGAGAGCCGTGCGCTCCCCCGCCACTAACGCCGCCGCATTTCCCGCCAGCGTGAGCAGCCGTTGACCGGCCCGCACCCGGGCTCCGTCCGGCACCAGGTGTTCCACGCGCACCTGGGGATCCAACAGGCGAAAGAGCGGCTCCACCAGCACCCCGCCGCAGAACACTCCATCCTGGGTGGTGATCCATTGGGCCCGGCCATCGCGATGGATCACGGCCGGGCTGGTGAGATCTCCTCGGCCCAGATCTTCCGCCAGCCAGCCCTCCAGCTGGCGCAGCAGCTCCGGCCGCAAGGGGGGGCACAGGGGGGGCATCGTCATCCGCGACCCTTCCATGATCCACCCCCTCAGATCCTGGCCAGCACGGCCACCCAGAGCCCCTTGCACAGCAGATGGAGCACCTGATCGGTGGTGAAGTTGATGCGCCCGGTGCACTTGCTGTGGTCGATCAGGGCGTGGATTGCCGTTTCTGCCACGCCCAGCAGGGGCACGCCTGTGAGCAGACCCACCGTCAGGCCGTGGATCGCCCCATGGGCGGTCAGCCACCATCCCCAGGGCAAGGTCTGATCACACCCGGGACACTTCTCCTTGGCCATCCGGTCGTTCTGCAGCCCGAAATCGCACAGGAAATGGGCCATCCACAGGAGCAGCAGCACCGAGAGGGGGTTCAGGGTGGTGACGCTGGCCACGCTCACGGCTTTTGCTGCAGCCAGTCTCCCTCAATTGCCACAGGTTTGGCCGTCCGTCCACCGCCCGCCCTTGACATTTCAAGGCGGTTCCTTGGCGGATCCGGCCTCCAGCCGCCACAGTGGACGGATCTTCGGTTCCCAGCCGGCCCATGGCCCTTCCCGACCTGGCGGCTCCCATGGCCACCATCGGTGTGCCGACCGAAATCAAGCGCGATGAACAGCGGGTGGCCATTACCCCTGATGGCGTCCGAGAGCTCGTGGCCCAAGGGATGGAGGTGCGCGTGCAAGAAGGGGCGGGTCTCGGGGCTGGCATCAGCGACGACGCCTATCGGGTGGCTGGCGCCCGCCTGGTGGATCGGGAAGAGGCCTGGGCCGCACATCTGGTGGTGAAGGTGAAGGAGCCGCAACCGGAGGAGTTTCGTTTCCTGCGGCGCGATTTGGTGTTGTTCACCTATTTGCACCTGGCCGCCTACACCGATGTCGGCCGGGCCCTGCTGGAAGCCGGCACCACCGGAGTGGCCTACGAGACGGTGCAACTGGAGGATGGAAGCCTGCCCCTGCTGGCCCCCATGAGCGAAGTGGCGGGCCGGCTCGCTGCCCAAGTGGGGGCACGGCTGCTGGAGAAGCCCCAAGGGGGGCGGGGGGTGCTGATTGGTGGTTGCACCGGGGTGCGGCCCGCCCGGGTGACGGTGCTCGGGGCTGGCACGGTGGGCTGGCACGCCGCTCGCCTGGCGGCCGCCATGGATGCGGAGGTGGTGTTGCTTGATCGCTCCCCCCAGCGGCTGCGGCAGCTGGAGAGCGATCGACGGGGGCGACTCATCACCCTGGTGAGCAGCCGGGGCCTGATTGAGCGTCTGGTGCCGGAGACGGATTTGCTGATTGGCGCGGTGTTGCTGCCCGGCGGCCGGGCGCCCACCCTGGTGGAGGAGGAGTGGGTGCAGCGCATGCGGTCGGGTTCGGTGATTGTGGATGTGGCGATCGATCAGGGGGGCTGCATTGCCACGAGCCGGGAAACCACCCACACCGATCCGGTGGTGACCATTCACGGCGTGCAGCACTACGCCGTGGGCAACATGCCTGGCGCCGTGCCCTTCACCTCAACCGAAGCCCTGGTCAGCGTCACCCTCCCCTACATCCTGGTCATGGCTGGCCGTGGCCTCTCGGAAGCGGTGACCGATCGGCCGGAGCTGCTCTCAGGCTTGAACACCGTGGATGGGGCTGTCTGCCACCCCGGGGTGGCCAAGGCCTTGGGAGTATCCCCGCGCCATCCGATGGCCTGCCTTCGCTGAGGGCTCAAGGCTGATCCAGCTTGGGCTGGGCCCTAGGTGGATCGCCAGGGCAGCGGGCCTTCGGCTGGATTGCGTTTAGACCAAGGGATCCCCCCTGAGGGCGGCTGTTTCCAAGGCAATCCCTTCCCTCAGAGCCAACACCAGGCCGGCCGCCTCGGCGTAGCTGTCCACCTCCACCACCTTCAAGCCCAACGCCGCCCCATCCACCTGGAGCACGCAGCGGTTGCCGCGGACAGCGATCAGAGGCACGCCGCGCTCGGCGCTGGCAAGCACAGCCTCCCCCCCCAGGGCCCCCGCTGGCGCCACCACAGCCCCCAGCTGATCCGCCCGCAGCAGCTCCGTGCCCCATCCTTGGCCTCCGATCGCCTCCAGGCCCACCAGATCCGGCGCCCGGCTGAGGCCCACCAGCACGCAGGGCAAAAACGTGTGGCCCAGCTCCTCCGCTGCGGCCCTCGGATCGAGCAAGGGATCGGGCGGCAGGGCTGTTAGGGCCGGAGCATGGGCGCAGGGCACCCGCAGGTGGCGGCTCAGCAGATGGGAGATCACCGCCTCCGCTCCCGCCAATCCATCCACTCCCTCCCCATGGCGGTAGGCCGCAAGGGCCTCGGCGCTGGGATCGTCGGGGAAGCGGGCCACCACGGCAATGGCCGTGCCGCCCCCCTCCACCACCTTTTCTCCCGCCCGTAGCAGGGCAGCTGGGGCTCTCAGGGTGCCCCAGCTGGCGCCGCTGTTGCCCCAGGCCAGGCCCACCCCCAAGGGTTCCTCGGTGCACGCCACAGGGCCGATCGCTAGGCCGAGGCTGGCCCCGCAGGCCTGCGCCGCCTGCAGGTGGCGCAACCGGAGGGGTTCTTCGATCCCCGCATCCAGCACCAGCCCCACCCGTTGCCGCCGTCCTGTCGCCAGGGCCAGATCGCCGCAGGCAAAGCGGTTGAGAGCCCAACCCTCCACGTAATGAATCCTGGGATCGCTCCAATAGAGCGAGGCGGCGTTGAGCACATTGGGGTGGGTGATGAGGCAGCCGCTCGCTGCCGCCAGCAGCCTGGCCGCCGGTAGGGCATCGCCGGCATAGCCCCCCACCCGGCAGCCCACCCCTGTGGGCACCACCATGAGCGTGGGCAGGGCCGGCAGGCCCCAGACCCCTCCCATCAAGGCAGCCGCCACACCACCGCCTCGATCGTGAGGCGCCCCACACCCGTGGCGGTGGCAGGGGGGTGGTGCCGGGTGATGGCCCAGCGCAGGGCCTCGGCGCCCGGGCCGATCCGTTCGGCCAGAGCCTGATGCACCTGGGGCAGAAGGGGGCCCCCGGCAGGCTCGATCACCAGCTCCAGGGGCTCAAGCGCTGGGCTCATTTTTGATACTTGCCAAACTGGGCTTCGTAGAGGGCGTCCTCCTGGCCCGCCAGCACGTCCAGGTCGCTGCGGGGGAACGAGACACAGAGCAGGGCATAGCCCTCCTGTTGCAACTCGGCTTTCACCCCCATCGCATCGGGTTGATGCACGGTGCCGCTGCGTAGAAGGGCCGCACAGGTGGTGCACACGCCGGAGCAGCAGGAGTTGGGCAGGGCGATCCCGGCGGCCTCGGCGGCGGCCAACACGGTCTGATCCGAGCGAGCGCTGAAGGTGTGGCGGGCGCCATCCAGCTCAACGCGGATCGTGTAGGTGGAGACGTCGCTGGAGACCATCAGCGGGGGGGTGTCAGTTTTCCCATCTTCCACGTTCACGGTGCCGGCCGCAGCACCATCAAGCCCAGCACATCGCTCACCCCTCCCACGTAACGGGCCAGATCTCGGCTCCGCATCACCCCCCGGCCCGGGGCTGCATGCAGGGCATGGCGGCGAGAGCCATCCACCTCCACAAAGCCCACATGGCTCACATCCAGTCCGGGAACCCGGGTCACCAGGCCGAAGATGTCGCCGTTGCGAAGGAGGGGAAGGGCTTGGCCCAGGGCCGCCGTGGGCACAAAGGTTTGGCTTACCGTCAAGTTGGCCTCGAGCTTGGCGATGCACGCGCGGTTGCGGGTCTGCTCCATGGGCCGGTAGGCCTGGGGGTGGGTGCTCATGAATTGCAGCGGCACGCGGCGACTGCGGGCGCCGGGCAGGCTGGCTGTGATATTCCTCAGCAGACCTTGCCGTTCAGCCGCGGCGGCCCAGCGGCTGAAGTAATGGTGGCGATGGCAGTAGTCCACCTGGCCGCCGTCGTAGCGCAGCTGCTTCACCTGATCGGCAAAGGCTTTCGCCGCTTGGGCCGGTGGCTGGGGTTGGAGGTGCACCACGGCGAGCAGCTGCTCCACAAAGAGGAAGCAATCCAAGCGGCCCAGATCCAGCCGGAGCTGCTCGCGGGGGCCCTGATCCAAGGAGAAAGCCAGATAGGGACGGCCGATGGCGTCCCGAGCCAGGGCCACCAGGGCATCGCCCGTGGGCAGGCCCTGGCGGAGCCGCAGGGCCCGTTGCAGCAACGACGGGGTGTCTTGGGCCCAGATTGGCTCAGCCGCGGCCTGAAGCGGTGCCCCCCACGCCCCTGGGCCCAGCAGCAGCCCTGCAGCCAGGGCAACCCAGGGGTGGGTTACTCGGCTGTTCCTGCCCCAGAGGTGGGTCAGTCGGCCGTTCACGGCGCCTGGGGTTGGGGATGGGCCGCCAGCCACTGGGCCAGGGAGTCCTGGGGGCCCCCGTGACGGGACGTGATTTCCAGAATGCGCCCCTCGGAGGCAGGCGTTTCGAGGGCCTCGACGCAGACCCTGGCCACAAGGCGCCTGGGGATGCTCTGGCTCTCCTGCTGGTC
>JBIIJA010000045.1:0-9911 GCA_044234195.1 Cyanobium sp.
AGCCATCCCCAGGCTCTGGAGCTTTGGCTGTGCGGGGATCAGATCCGCAAAGGAGCCGCCCTCAACGCCATCCAAATCGCCGAACTCCTCATGGCCGGGGATGGAGGTGAGCCTTGAGCGCCTTCCCGGTCCAGTCTTCTCCACCCTTCGGTCGGGTGCTCACCGCCATGGTCACCCCCTTCGGCAGCGAGGGTGGCTTGGATTTGCCCCTGGCCGAACGCCTCGCCGACCACCTGGTGGGCCATGGCTCGGATGGTCTGGTGGTTTGCGGCACCACTGGCGAATCTCCCACCCTGAGCTGGGAGGAGCAGCATGAACTTTTTACTGCCGTGAAGGGGGCGGTGGGCTCCCGTTCGCTGGTGTTGGCGGGCAGTGGCAGCAACTGCACGGCGGAGGCGGTGGAGGCCACCCGGCAAGCTGCCGCCCTGGGCGCGGATGGGGCCCTGGTGGTGGTTCCCTACTACAACAAACCTCCCCAGGACGGCCTGGAAGCCCATTTCCGCGCCGTGGCGCAAGCGGCCCCAGAGCTGCCCCTGATGCTTTACAACATTCCTGGTCGCACTGGGTGCCACCTCGCCCCTGAAACGGTCCAGCGTCTGTTGGATTGTCCCAACGTGGTCGCGCTCAAGGCCGCCAGCGGCACCACCGAGGAAGTGCAACAGCTGCGGGCTCTCTGCGGTGATCGGCTCGCCGTCTACAGCGGCGATGATTCCCTCACCTTGCCGATGCTCTCCGTGGGGGCCATGGGGGTGGTGAGCGTGGCCAGTCACTTGGTTGGGGACACGATCCAAGCCATGGTGCAAGCCTTTTTGGCTGGCCGAAACGGTGAGGCCCTGACCCTCCACGACAGACTTTTACCCCTCTTCAAGGCTCTCTTTTGCACCACCAATCCCATTCCCGTCAAAGCCGCTCTGGAGCTTTGTGGTTGGGCTGTGGGTGCCCCTCGCCTTCCCCTCTTGCCAGCAGATAGCCACGTGCGCGAACGCCTCTCCTCCATCCTTGCTGCCCTGCGTCCCACCTGACGCCAAGGCTTCGACCAGACCAGACCAGACCAGATCGAGTTTTTTATCCCTTTTTTGTTTTCATGACCAGTTCCAACGGACATCCGAGCCCATCAGCCGCCAAGCAGCCAGCCCTTCGCGTGATCCCCCTTGGGGGATTGCATGAGATTGGCAAAAACACCTGCGTCTTTGAATACGGGGACGACCTCATGCTTGTGGACGCCGGTTTGGCGTTCCCCAGCGATGGCATGCATGGCGTGAATGTGGTGTTGCCTGACACCAGCTATCTGAGGGAAAACCACAAACGAATCCGGGGGATGATCGTCACCCACGGCCACGAAGATCACATTGGGGGTATCCCTTATCACCTAAAGAATTTTAATATTCCTGTTATCTATGGCCCCAAGTTGGCCCTCTCCATGCTCACCGGCAAGATGGAGGAGGCTGGGGTGACTGACCGTACAACCCTGCAAACCGTCAGCCCCCGCGATGTGGTTCATGTGGGGCAGCATTTCAAGGTGGAGTTCATACGCAACACCCATTCCATTGCAGATAGCTACACCCTGGCGATCACCACCCCCGTGGGTGTGGTGGTCTTCACAGGAGACTTCAAGTTTGATCACACGCCTGTGGATGGCGAGGTGTTTGACGTGCAGAGGCTCGCTCACTATGGAGAGCAGGGTGTGCTCTGCCTCTTCAGTGATTCCACCAACGCTGAATTGCCAGGCTTCACACCTCCTGAGCGTGCTGTCTTCCCAAATTTGGATCGTCACTTCGGCAAGGCTGAAGGACGGGTGATTGTGACGACATTCGCCAGTTCTGTTCACCGCGTCTCGATGATTCTTGAGTTGGCCATGAAACATGGCCGCAAGGTAGGCTTGCTTGGAAGGTCCATGCTCAATGTGATCGCCAAAGCTCGGGAGTTGGGCTACATGCGCTGCCCAGACGAGTTGTTTGTGCCGATCAAGCAGATCAGAGATTTGCCCGATCGGGAAATCGTTTTGCTCATGACCGGTAGCCAGGGAGAGCCTTTGGCCGCCTTGAGTCGCATCTCCCGAGGCGAGCATCCCCAGGTGCAGGTAAAGGCCAGCGATACCATCATCTTCTCGGCAAGTCCTATCCCGGGCAACACCATTTCGGTGGTGAACACCATCGATCGCCTGATGATGTTGGGTGCCAAGGTGGTGTACGGGAAGGGGGAGGGCATCCACGTCTCCGGTCATGGCAGCCAGGAGGATCAGAAGCTGATGCTGGCTCTCACCCGCCCCAAATTCTTTGTTCCCGTCCATGGGGAACATCGCATGCTTGTTTGTCACTCCCAAACGGCCCAATCGATGGGCGTGCCGGCTGACAACATCCTCATCATTGATAACGGTGAGGTGGTGGAGCTCACGCCGGACTCCATCCGGCGCGGCGATGCCGTCAAGGCGGGAATCGAGCTCCTGGATGCCTCACGCAATGGGATTGTCGATGCCCGTGTCCTCAAGGAGCGCCAGCAGCTGGCGGAGGACGGGGTGATCACCCTGCTCGCTGTCATCAGTACCGATGGGGTCATGGCGGCCCCGCCCCGAGTGAACCTGCGGGGGGTGGTGACGACCGCCGATCCCCGCAAGCTCTCGATCTGGGCGGAGCGGGAGATTCGCTGGGTGCTGGAAAACCGTTGGAATCAGCTCTGCCGCAACACAGGTGGCAAGGCACCGGACGTGGATTGGGTGGGTGTGCAACGGGAGGTGGAGGTGGGCCTCCAGCGCCGCCTGCGCCGGGAGCTCCAGGTGGATCCCCTGATCATTTGCCTCGTGCAACCGGCTCCCGCCGGCAGCCCCGCCTACAAGGGCCAGGCCGACGCCGAGCCCGATACCCGTCCGTCCCCCAAGGTGCGGCAGGGGGGGCGAGACCGGGTTCGCGAGACAGGTTCTGAGGCGCCCCGTCCCCGCCCTGAGCCTGCTGCTGCCATCAATGCCAGCAAGCCGCCCGCCCAGGCCGAAGAGCCTGAACTAGAGGCCGGCCGCACCCGCCGCCGTCGCTCCGCCGCCTTGGCGGGCTGAGCGGCGTTCAGCGCAACACCACCAGCAGGAGACCTGCTCGCAGCTCCTCATCCTCCTTGGATGGGGCGTTGACCTCGGGTTCCTTGGGCTCAAGTGGTGCGGACTGGATCTGAGATGCCGGGGTGTCCCGCTGAATCTGCAGGTCAACCTCTTCCGCCAGGGCGGGGTTGGCCTGATGCACTTCAATCAGTTCGGGTTCATCCACCACCTCGGGAATTAGCGCTTGGTTGAGGGAGGCCGGTGCCGTGGGTGTCTGCTCCTTCCAGGGGAGGGCCTGCTCCACTAGCCCGCCAATGGGTCCATCAGAGGGCTGTGTGAGCCAGGGCATCACAGGAGCTTCGCCTTCCTTGGCCTCTGATGGGGTGCTGCCGCCGGCAGGTCCAAAGGGATCGGTGGCTAATCCCAGGTTTGTGGCTTTCGACGGGATGGGGGTTGGCTCTGGTTGGGCCAGCGGTGCGGCGGAGGGTTGGGACTGGGGCGCTTGGGATGGCTCCACCCGGAGCTCAGCAGAGATTCTTTGGAGCGGGTTGAGGGGCATCTGAGAGACCGAAGACGGAGCCCTGGAGGGTCTGCTGGGGTCTTCCTCTTCCAGATCGGTCCCCCCCGTTTCGGGCAGGAAGAGCATGGGCCTGGAGTGATGGACATCCTCTCCTTCGTCCTCCTCCGCCACCAGGGTTGAGGTCAAGGGTTGGTGACACTGATCCAGGCCGTCTTCAGCGATCTGGCGAAGGGCGGCCTCCGCGTCGCTTTGCCGCACCACTTCATAGAGATCCTCCGCCGCGTCCCGATCGCCGTAGCCATGGAGCAGGGTGTGGGCCATCAACAGCTGCATGCGATGGCGCAGGCCCATCACCTCCGGGTGAGCCCCGGCCTCCAGGAGCTCCCGCAGCAGAAGGGTGCCCGCTTCCATCACGGTGGACCAGCGGCCTTGGCAGTAGGCCTTCTCGATCACCGCGTAGCGCTTGTGCCAATCGCTGGTGTCAGGGGAGCTCGCCATGGGGGAAGGGGGGGATGAGATGAAGGCTGCAGCCATCCCAGCGGAGGTGCCAGCCCTGCCCCAGATCTTGCCTCCCCGGACCCGCCTCCAGCGGTAGCCGTGCCAGCAGCTGCTCCAGGTTCCGGGCATTGAGGGATCGTCCCCAATGGCGTTTCAGCCATTGATGAAGGAGACGACGTTGGTTGGCGGGCTGGAGTTCCACCAGGAGCCGACGGGCCAAGGAGGCCTCCCCGGCACGCTGCTCCGCCGGAACCGAGAAGGCCGCCAGGGCAAGGTGGAGCAACTCCTCTGCTTCGTCCTCCTCCTGGGCCAGCCGTTCAGCCAGGGCGGCAATGCGCGTCGTGGCCCCCGGATGCAGAGCCTCCAGCACAGGCAACACTTCGGCCCGCACACGATTCCGGCTGAAGCGAGGATCAGCGTTGCTGGGGTCGACCCAAACGGGCAGCCCCATCTGCCCGCAGATGCGAGCGGTGTCTTCCCGAGTAAACAGCAGCAACGGACGCACCAGCATCACCCCATGGGCCATCGGCCGCAGGGCCCGCAAGGCAGCTAGGCCCCGGCGGTGGCTGCCACGGGCCTGGTTCAGCAGGAGTGTCTCGGCTCGGTCCGTGGCGGTGTGGGCCGTGAGCACATGGCTGCAACCAAGGGCGTCGGCCTGTTGCTGGAGGCACTGGTAGCGCCACTCCCGCGCCTCCGCTTCTGTGGCCGGAGCCGGCTCGGCCTGCTGGCTGTGGAGGGCATCACCTTGGCTCTCGACCCAGGAGGCGAGGGCGTCGGCCTGGGCTGAGGCCTCGCTGCGCCAGCCATGGTTGCCATGCCATAGGGAGAGATGCCAACGGTGGAGCGAGCGCAGATCCCTCAGCAGCCCGTAGAGCGCCATGGAGTCTTGGCCCCCAGAGAGGGCCACCAGCAGGCGGGCGTTCGTTGGCAAGAGAGAGGGCTGGCGCAGCAGGTGGCGGTGAAGCCTGTCGTGGTCGGGTCCCCAGCGCCGAGCGGGAGGCGCGGCATTGGATGGGAGAATCACGGTCAGAACCTCGCGTGCCTGCAGATGTCGCGTCACTCCAGCCTGCCTGCCCCCCTGCGGGAGGCACTCGGACAGCGTCGGCTTCTCAAAGTGATTGCTGGCCTGACGAATCGCGATCAGGCCTCGGTGGAAAAGATCGCCCGAGCTGCTGCGGCAGGTGGGGCTGATCTGCTGGATCTGGCCTGTGAGCCGTCCTTGGTGGAACGCATCCTTGAGGTGGCTCCCGGATTGCCGCTGTGCGTCTCCGCCGTTGATCCTGCCCTGTTCCCCCCAGCGGTGGCCGCCGGGGCTGCCATGGTGGAAATTGGCAATTTCGATGCGTTTTACGCCCAAGGATTGCGGTTTGAGGCAGAAGAGGTGCTCAGGCTCGCTCAGCGCACCCGGGCCCTCCTGCCGGAGGTGGTGCTCTCGGTCACCGTTCCCCACGGGCTTCCCCTCGACCAGCAGGAGCAGCTCGCGGTGGCCCTGGCCCACGCAGGGGCTGACTGGATCCAAACGGAAGGGGGAACCAGTGCCCGGCCCGTCAGCGCCGGAGTGCTCGGCCTGATTGAAAAGGCCGCCCCAACTTTGGCCGCCTCCTTTGCCATTAGCCGGGCCCTCAGCGCTGCCGGGGTGCCCTTGCCCGTGCTGTGCGCCTCCGGCCTATCGGCCGTCACGGTGCCCATGGCTCTGTCCGCGGGGGCTTCCGGGGTGGGAGTGGGCTCCGCCGTGAATCGGTTGAACGATGAGTTGGCCATGGTGGCTGTCGTGCGGGCCCTCCGTGAGGCGACAAGCTCCGCCGTTGCTCCCTTGGAGTCCCATGTCTAGGGTGTCAAAAGTTCCATTTCACTGTGTGCCATGGTCAGCTCCCTCCTCTGGTTGCTCCAGTGGCCGATCCGTGCTGGCATTCTTCTGCTGATCTCCAAGTTGCCCCTGGGGATCGACATGGCCAACTTCCAGGTGGCCTTTCTCTCCGCGGCGGTGATCGGCCTCCTGGGCACCTTGCTGCTCTGGCCGCTCCGCTTCATCTTGGCCCCGCTCAAGCTGATCACCACCCTGGGGGGGCTGATCCCGGTGGGATTCCTGTTCGACTGGCTGATCTCCATCATCCTTTTTGCTGTCACGGCCTGGTTGGTCCAGGGATTCCGTCTCCGCAATGGCTTCACCAGTGCCGTGCTCGGCGCTCTGGTGTACAGCTTCATCAGCTTTTTCGTGCTTCGTTCCCTTGGGCTTGAAGTGCCCCTCACCCGCGCTATGGGCTGATCCACCGGCCATGCCGCCTGAGGCGCCAATCCCCACTTTGTTCTGAGGCCTACTGGCCGCGGTTTGAAGTCAAAATGGGTAGATGTCCTTCCACCTCCAGGCTCCCTACACCCCCCAGGGGGATCAGCCCACGGCCATTGATGCCCTCGCCAAGGGCATCGACCGGGGCGAGCGTTTCCAGACCCTTCTCGGCGCCACCGGCACCGGCAAGACGTTCACGATCGCCAACGTCATCGCCCGCACCGGTCGTCCAACCTTGGTGCTGGCCCACAACAAGACGCTGGCGGCCCAACTTTGCAATGAGTTGCGAGAATTCTTTCCCCACAATGCTGTTGAATATTTTATCTCGTACTACGATTATTATCAGCCGGAAGCCTACGTTCCAGTATCGGATACATACATTGCCAAAACGGCATCCATCAACGAAGAAATCGATATGCTTCGGCATTCGGCCACCCGGTCGCTTTTTGAGCGGCGTGATGTGATCGTTGTGGCTTCCATTAGCTGTATTTATGGCCTTGGCATTCCTTCAGAGTATCTCAAGGCGGCCGTGAAATTTGAAGTGGGCGGGACGTTGAACTTGCGTTCGTCGTTGCGTGATCTGGTCAACAATCAATACTCCCGTAACGATATTGAGATCAATCGCGGTCGCTTTCGGGTGCGTGGCGATGTGCTGGAAATTGGCCCGGCTTATGAAGATCGCCTCGTGCGGGTGGAGTTGTTTGGCGATGAGGTGGAGGCGATCCGTTACGTGGACCCCACCACGGGCGAAATCCTGCAGAGCCTGGAGAGCATCAACATCTATCCCGCTAAGCACTTCGTGACTCCGAAGGAGCGCTTGCAGGCGGCCATCCAGGCCATTCGCCTGGAGCTTGCCGAACGTCTCGAACTCCTCCACAGCCAGGGCCGTCTCCTGGAGGCCCAGCGGTTGGAGCAGCGCACGGGCTACGACCTGGAGATGCTGGAGCAGGTGGGCTACTGCAACGGGGTGGAGAACTATGCGCGCCACCTGGCCGGGCGCCCCGCCGGCACCCCTCCCGAGTGCCTCATCGACTACTTCCCCAAGGATTGGCTGCTGGTGGTGGATGAAAGCCACGTCACCTGCAGCCAGTTGCAGGCGATGTACAACGGTGACCAGAGCCGCAAGCAGGTGCTCATCGAGCACGGTTTCCGCCTACCCAGCGCAGCGGATAACCGCCCGCTGAAAGGGGAGGAGTTTTGGCAAAAGGCCAATCAGACGATTTTTGTCAGCGCCACACCCGGCGATTGGGAGCTCGGCCAGAGCGGACCCGAGGTGGTGGAGCAGGTGATCCGCCCCACCGGCGTGTTGGATCCGGTGGTGGAAGTGCGGCCCACCGATGGCCAGGTGGATGATCTGCTCGCTGAGATTCGCAAGCGGGCTGCCAAGCAGGAGCGGGTGCTGGTGACCACCCTCACCAAACGGATGGCGGAAGACCTGACGGACTATCTGGCGGAGCATGGCGTGCGGGTGCGCTATCTCCACTCAGAGATCCACTCCATTGAGCGGATTGAGATCATCCAAGACCTGCGCAACGGCGAGTACGACGTGCTGGTGGGGGTGAACCTGCTGCGCGAAGGACTCGACCTGCCAGAGGTGTCGCTGGTGGCCATCCTGGATGCTGACAAGGAGGGTTTCCTTCGGGCCCAGCGTTCCCTGATCCAAACCATCGGTCGGGCGGCGCGCCACGTGGAGGGTGTGGCCCTGCTCTATGCCGACAACCTCACCGAGAGCATGGAGAAAGCCATCTCGGAAACGGCCCGGCGCCGCACGATCCAGGAGGCCTACAACACCAAGCACGGCATCACGCCCCGGCCTGCTGGCAAGCGAGCTGGTAACGCCATCTTGGCCTTTCTTGAGGTGTCCCGGCGGCTCAACGATGAGCAGTTGGAGGAGGCCACCGAGCAGGCCGAACACAACGCCGTGCCCCTCGATTCCCTGCCCGAGCTCATCCAGCAGCTGGAGGAGAAAATGAAGGCTGCGGCGAAAAACCTCGAATTCGAGGAGGCCGCCAACTTGCGCGATCGCATCAAGGGGTTGCGCCAGAAGTTGGTGGGGAAGGGGTGAGGTCGGCAGGGAAGGACCCCTAGCTTCCCTCTGGCGACTCCGTGCCCTCTACGGCGTGGGTGGTGAGGCCCCCCAGCCCAAAGGCGGCATGCACCGCCTGCAGGGCCCGCAACCCGTCGGCTTCGGCCACCACACAGCTGGTGCGGATTTCACTGGTGGCGATCATTTCAATGTTGATGGTGGCATCGGCGAGGGCGCGGAACATCCTGGCGGCGGTGCCGGCGGTGCAGGCCATGCCGGTCCCCACCGCGCTAACGCGGGCGATGGCCGATCCCTCCTCAAAGCTGGCGCCCGGCCACTGGCCCAGCAGCGGTTTGAGGGCGGCTTCAGCCCCCACCCGATCGCCCCGGCGCAGGATGAAGCTCATGTCCCGACTGCTGCTGGAGGCTTCGGCTGCCGCGGGTCGCAGGCGCTCCGACTGCACAATGGCATCCAAACTGATGCCCGCATCCGCCAGCGCCCGGCAGATGGCCGCGGCCGCCCCTGGTCGATCCGGCACCCCCTTGACGGTGACCTGCACCTGGTTCATGTCGAGGGCCACCCCCCGCACCGCGGGAGCACCGGGATCGACGGGGAGGGGTCCCTCCCGCAGTTGGTGCTCCCCCAGCTCAAAGGCCTCCGCCGCGGCGCGTAGGGCCTTGCCGCCCTGGCTTCCCTCCACCACGCAGCTCACCTTCACCTCGCTGGTGCCGATCAGGCGGAGGTTGATCCCCAGGCGGGCGAGGGTGTCAAACAATCGGGCCGCCACTCCAGGCCGCCCCATGATTCCGGCTCCGGAGATGCTGATTTTGGCCATGTCCCGCTCACTGGTGAGCCTGGCCTCCACGGCCCCCAGATCCTCTAGGAGGCGTTGGCACACCTGGGTAGCCCGCTCCAGCTCGCCCTCCCCCAGGGTGAAGGCAATGTCGTTGCTCGCCCCCTCGTGGGTGGATTGCACAATCAGATCCACGTTCAGCCCGGCGTCACCGAGGGCCTCAAACAGCCGGGCTGCCACCCCCGGTTGGTCGGGCAGGCCGGAGAGGGCCAGCACGGCCTGCCCCCGCTCCAATTCAGCCCCATCGACGGGTTTGCCCAGTTCGAGCCCAACGCTGCCCACCGGTCGGCTGACCCCGCTGGTGAGCGTGGTGCCGGGGTTCTCGCTCCAGCTGGAGCGCACCACGAGGGGAACGCCATAGTTGCGGGCGATCTCCACGGCCCGAGGGTGGAGCACGGCGGCCCCAAGGCTGGCCAGCTCGAGCATCTCGTCGCAGCTCACTCGCTCCATCAACTGGGCATCGGGGACCTTCCTGGGATCGGTGGTGAGGACCCCTGGCACGTCGGTGTAGATCTCACAGGCGGCGGCCCCAAGGGCCGCCGCCAGGGCCACCGCCGAGGTGTCCGACCCGCCCCTTCCCAAGGTGGTGATCTCGGGGATCCCCGAGGGACCGCTGCTGGTGCCCTGAAAGCCTGCCACGACCAACACATGGCCTTCCTCCAGAAGCTTCCAGAGCCGGTCCGTGCGGATTTCGAGGATGCG
>JBIIJA010000091.1:0-7537 GCA_044234195.1 Cyanobium sp.
CTCCCTCTCTCCACTCCCCCTAGGAGTGATCTTTCATGTCCAAGAAGCGCAAGCGGATCAGTCGCCGTCGTCTCGCCGGTCAGCGTGTGCTGGCCCATGTGCCCACCTTCAACCTGGAGACCGGGTCTCACAAGCCTGTCACTGCGGCCCGACGCTTCATCGCCGAGTCTGAACTTCAGGCTCCCGCGATTCTCAATGTGCGGCGCAACGAGCACACCACCGATCGTTTCTTCTGGGGCGAGAAGGGCCTCTTCAGCGCTCAGTACGCCGAAGAGAATCACTTCCTCTTCCCCTCCCTGCGTCTCATCGTCGATCGCATTGGCGAAGACGTGCTCTTTGAGGGCATTGAAGCCCTTGCCGCTGACGACTGGGAGGAAGTGGAAGAGTACGAATACGCCTTTGTTTGAAGGCGCGATTCCTGGCTGGGGCTAGCCCTGCCACGCGCGGACAAGAAAGCCGCGCATGGCAGGGAACAGCCCTGGGTCGATGCCATGGCCACCTGAAAACGCCAGGGTCTCTATTGTCCCGCCGCTGTCCTTGAGGCACGTCTCCAGTGCCTCACAGGACCCGTAGGGCACCACAGGATCCTCCGTCCCATGGGTGAGGAGGATGGGGCACAGGGGCCGTTGGGGAACCCAGCCAGGATGGGGGTAGCCGCTGCACCCAATCAAGCCTGCCAGGGGCAATCCTGAGCTGGTGGCCACATCGATCGCCATGGCGGCTCCCTGGGAGAAGCCAAGCAGGGCCGTCCGTTCCATGGGCACGCTGCGGGAGAGGTCTTGGAGCCTGCTCAACAGATCGGCCCTTGCGGCAGGCAGCTGGGGCCAGTCGGGTTGTCCCAGGTCATACCACTGGCGTCCGAAGCCGCCAGGATGGGGAAGCGGAGCCCTCAGAGCCACCACGCTCACCTCGTCGCCACCCGGCCCGAGCAGCTCATTGGCCAACTCCAGCAGATCATCCGCATCCGCTCCCCAACCATGGAGCAGCACGAGGCGCCGATCCGCCTGCAGGGGGCCCACGAGGAGGGCGGAGTCAGGTGTCATCTGGTCATTTGCGGCGGGCTGGGTGGGCATCACGGAAGCCATGGAGAGTTGCTGTTTAGGTTGGCGTTTCAGCTGCCCCCTCTCGCTCCATGGCACCCACCGCCCTCCTCAGTGTGTCGGATAAAGAGGGGTTGCTGCCTTTGGCCCAAGCCTTGGTGGCCCAGGGCTATCGCCTGATCTCCAGCGGCGGCACGGCCGCTGCGGTGGCTGCCGCTGGCCTGCCGGTCAGCCGGGTGGCCGATGTCACAGGGGCCCCGGAAATCCTCGGTGGGCGGGTGAAGACCCTCCATCCTCGGATCCATGGCGGCATCCTCGCCAAGCGGGAGGATCCAGCCCACCAACAGGACCTGGAGGCCCAGGCCATTGACCCCATCGATGTGGTGGTGGTGAATCTCTATCCGTTCACCCAAACCGTCTCCCAACCTGGTGTGAGCTGGGAGGAGGCGATCGAGCAGATCGACATTGGTGGGCCGGCCATGGTGCGGGCGGCGGCGAAGAACCACGCCCATGTGACGGTGCTCACCGATCCGGCCCAATACCCGGCCTTTTTGGAGGCTCTCCAGGCGGGCCAGGTGGACGGGGGCCTGCGGCGGCGTCTGGCCCTTGAGGCCTTTCGCCATACCGCGGCCTACGACGCGGCGATCAGTGGCTGGTGGGCCGAGCGTTTGGCGGAGGATGGGACCAAGGGGCCGCTGGCCGCTGAGGCTGAAGACCAGCCCTCCCTACACCTGCACCTGCCGGCCCTGCAGGTGCTGCGTTACGGGGAAAATCCCCACCAGAGCGCCACTTGGTATGGCTCTCCAGCCGTGGGCTGGGGGGCGGCACGCCAACTCCAGGGCAAGGATCTCAGCTTCAACAACCTCATGGATCTGGATGCGGCCCTGGCGACCGTCAGGGAGTTTGGCTACGACCAACCTCCCTCCGGATCCCTGGAAGCCCCGGCTGCCGTGGTGATCAAACACACCAATCCCTGCGGTGTGGCCACAGCAGCCAGCGCCGCTGAAGCCCTGCAGCGGGCTCTGGCGGCCGACACAGTGTCGGCCTTCGGTGGCATCGTGGCCCTGAACAGGCCCGTTGATGCCGCCTGCGCAGAGGCTCTGACGGGCTTGTTCCTGGAGTGCGTGGTGGCCCCGGCCTACAGCGAGGAGGCTTGCCGACGCCTGGCCGCCAAGCCCAACCTGCGGGTGCTGGAGCTCAAAGGGGAGGCTGTGGCTGGAGCTCCACCCCAACAGATTCGCTCCCTCCTTGGCGGGGTGCTCGTGCAGGGGAGTGACGATCAGCCCATCGACCCTGAGACGTGGCAGGTGGTGACCCAGCGCAGGCCCACCGAGCAGGAATGGCTCGATCTGCGCTTTGCCTGGCAGGTGGTGCGCCATGTGCGCTCTAACGCCATCGTGGTGGCGACCCAGGGGCAAACCCTGGGCATCGGTGCCGGCCAAACCAACCGGGTGGGCGCTGCCCGGCTCGCCCTGGAGGCCGCCGGGAGCCGGGCCCAGGGGGGTGTGCTGGCCAGCGATGGCTTTTTCCCATTCGACGACACGGTTCGCCTCGCCGCTGAGCAGGGGATCCGTGCCGTGATCCAACCTGGAGGGAGCCTGAGGGATGGGGAGAGCATCGCCGCCTGTGACGCCCTTGGCCTGGCCATGCTGACCACCGGTCGCCGCCATTTCTTGCACTGACCCTGGCCAGATGTAGCTTCGCTGCATCGAAACGCCTCTGCCATGAGCGACCTGATTCCCCCATCTGTGGCCTACAACCTCAACTTCCTTCACCCTTTGCTGATGTGGGTGCTGTTTGGGCTGGCTGCCTACTCCATGGTGCTGGGTTTGAAAGCCAAAAAGACCCGCACGGCGGATGCCGAGGAACGCAAAACCTTGATCAAGGGGCAATTTGCGCGTCGCCACTACCTGCTGAGCAGTTTGCTGTTGGCGTTCATGGTGCTGGGCACGGTGGGGGGCATGGCGGTGACCTATCTCAACAACGGCAAACTCTTTGTGGGTCCCCATCTGCTGGTGGGCCTCGCCATGACCTCCTTGATCGCCATGGCAGCCGCCCTCTCACCCTTGATGCAGCAAGGCAACCTGGTGGCTCGCAAGGTGCATGTGGGCTTGAACATGGCGATGATGACCCTGTTCCTCTGGCAGGCCGTGACGGGCATGCAGATCGTGAACAAACTTCTCACCAGTTCCTAGAGCCCCCCCGAGGCTTTTGTTGGCGCCTCCCCCCATCTCCTCTCTGACACTGGGACTCCCTGGCAGGAGTGACGATTTGGACTGGTTAGAACTGGGCCCGACGCCGGGGGGGGCAGGGTATGCCGTGGCGATTGTGAAATTCCTCTTGCACCTTCCAGGTGAGCCGGCGGGAGATCTGCCGCACGATCTGGCGGAGCAGATGGTCGCCACTGCTTTGCAACAGCCCATCTGGCAGGAGGGCCAACATGGAGGGCAGGCGGATCCAGACGGCTAAGTCGAGCTGCCAGCGCACCAGGGTATGGGCCATGAGCCGGTCCACATCCTCATGGGAGAGCTCGTGGGCCCGCTCTGGGCCCGCTTCATCGAGCCTTAGAGAGGCGTTGAAGTCCACGTCGTAAACCCCCACCAGGGCGGGATCGCTGGAGGGCTGGGGCACGGTGATGATCGAGTAGACCCCGTTGTCTCTCGGAAGCAATTCGAGCCCAATCGTGGGCTCCACCTCGAAACCGAAGTTGCCAAAACGCCCCAGGCTTAATTGATAACCCCGCTCTCCGAGGGGCGTCACCTCCATCGGGCTGGCGCAGGTTTCAAACCAGCCTTGGTGCTCATCGAGGTATCCCGCCACCACGGCGGCAGGAGCCCGCATTTCCATGAGGTCGGAGAAGGCGCTGGCGTAGCGAAAAACCTGCCTGTCGCTGCCGTACGCGTGCCGAAGACCCGATTGATTTTGGACAGCACCGCGATCGGAGGCCGCGCCAGTTTGATGACTCTCCATGGATTGGGACGCCTCCGTGGGGTGAGGCTCAAGGGGACGATCTGGCTCGGAAGGACGTTCGGGAGGGGTCTCTGGAGGACATTTGATCGTAGGGCTGGACACCAGGGATGACGAGGGCAACGGGGCTCCTTGGATGGGGTAGCGCTGGGGCCTTGGGATGACCCGTAGAAGGGATCGGGACCTTAGGACCTTTTAGGAACCTTTAGGGAAAGTAAAGCCAGGTGGCGCGACTGCCCCCCCACGCCCCAGGCCATCAGGATTGGCTGAGATGGATCAGGCGTTGGATCACATCTTCCACGACCCGATCCGGCGTGGAGGCCCCGGAGGTGATGCCCACACGGATCGACCCCTCTGGCAAAAAGTGTTCCTCCGTGGTCAGATCGCCCCCCAGGGGTTTATGGGTGATCTGATTCCCTGGGCCGATGCGCTCTGGGGTATCAATGTGGAACGAGCGAATGCCGCGGCTGATGGCAATCTCCTGCAGGTGAGTGGTGTTGGAAGAGTTGTAACCACCTATGACCACAATCAAGTCAAGAGGTTCGTCCACGAGGGACAACATCGCATCCTGCCGCTCTTGTGTAGCGTCACAGATCGTATTGAAGGCCACAAAGTGGTCGTTCAGGCTAATGGGCCCATGGCGCTGCAGCATGGTGCGCTCAAAAAGTCTTCCAATATCTTCTGTCTCCCGTTTCAACATGGTGGTTTGGTTGGCGACACCGACCCGTTGCAGATCGCGATCGGGGTCGAAATCGGGGGAACAGGCTTTCGCAAAGCGCTCCATGAAGGCCTGGCGTTGCTGCTCGGTGGGGGTTCTTCCATCGGCGCTGGCCAAGATGTAATCGCAGACCATCTGGGCTTCTGCCAGGTCTAAAACAACTAAATAAGTGCCCGCAAAAGAGCTTGTAGCAAGAGTTTCTTCATGTTTTACCTTCCCGTGAATAATGGAGGTGATGGCATGTTTTTTGTGCTTTTCAACAGTGTTCCAGACCTTGGAGACCCAAGGGCATGTGGTGTCTACAATGTGACAGCCCCGTTCATTAAGCAGCTGCATTTCCTGAACCGTCGCCCCAAATGCCGGAAGTATGACCACATCTCCTGAGGTCACATCAGAAAAATCCTTCACTCCTTCTTCCACTGGGATGAAGTGAACATTCATCTCGCGCAAGTGAAGGTTGACCGATGGATTGTGGATGATCTCGTTGGTGATCCAGATGCGTTCATTTGGGTAAAAGCGTCTGGTCTCATAGGCCATGGCCACCGCTCTTTCCACCCCCCAGCAAAAACCAAACGCCTCCGCGAGCCGCACCGTGAGGCGGCCTTTGCTCAGGGCGTACCCGTGATCTCGGATACTGGCCACCAAGTCGCTTTGATAGGCCGTCTGCAGGTTGTCGGCCACCTCTTGCCCTAACCCAAAGCCGCGGCGGTTGTAGCGCTCCGAATGATGGAGGGCACGCTTGAACGCGTGGGTATCCATGGGCGTCGCGACAAACCAGCCAGACTCTATGGGATGGTTTTTGGCTCTGGGTCTGCGCTGGGTTGATGGGTCAATAGCGGGGCCACTCCCTCCCACAGCACCGCGTCGGCCTCAAAGTGGTAGCGACAGGGCAGCACCTCCACCCCAGCGGCAAGCGCCTCCCGGAAGAGGGACCCGTAGCGCGGATCGGCCCGGTCACCCGGGGCGAAGCGGCGCACATCTGACCGGCTCAAGCAAGGCACCAGCACGGCGCGGGCCTCGGGCAACACCCCCATCAGCTCAAGGAGGTGTTTTTGGCCCCGCTCGCTCACCGTGTCGGGGAACAAACCCACATCGTCTTCACACCAGGTGGTGTTTTTCACCTCCACGTAGATCGGCCTTGGGTCGTTGCTGCCCGTGCCTGGCTGCAGCAGCAAATCAATGCGGCTTCGTTTTCCCTGGCCGTAGGGCACCTCGGCCCGGATGGCGCCGACCGGGCCGAGCCAAGGTTCCAGGTAGCCCAGCTCAATGGTTTGCCGCACCAGCCGGTTGGGTAGGGCCGTGTTCACCCCCACCCACACGGGCTGGCCCCCCACCCCGGGCACCTCCGCTTGCTCCCAGGTCCAATCGAGTTTGCGGGTGGGGGCCGGTGCGTGGCGCAGGCGCACCTTGCCGCCAGGGAGCAACACACCAGTCATGGGGCCGGTGTTGGGGCAATGAACGGTCACCCGCTCTCCCCCAGCCAGTTCCACCTCCGCCAAAAACCGCTTGTAGCGTTTCAGCAGCACCCCCTCCACCAGCCGATCGTGCTGCAGCACAAGCTGTCCCTCGGACGCGCTGCCAGTGGGGGGGTGGGCCGAGGTGTCGGGCATGGGCTCGGAGAGGTGGAGCTGGCGGTGGCGGGCCGCCATACTGCCGTGCGATGTGTGGGGCCTTGTGCCCGGCTGGCTTGGCTCAATCCCTGAAACGGATCGCCCTGATCGTGGCGCTGGCCACGGCCCTCAGCAAAGTGGCGGGCCTGCTGCGGCAGCAGGTGATCGCGGCGGCTTTCGGGGTGGGGGCCGCCTATGACGCTTACAACTACGCCTACGTGCTCCCGGGCTTTCTCCTCATCCTTTTGGGAGGCATCAACGGCCCCTTCCACAGCGCCATGGTGAGCGTGTTGGCGCGGCGCCCCCGCCAGGAGGGAGCGCATGTGTTGGCGGCCATCAACACCCTGGTGGGGGCCACCCTGCTCCTGGTGACGGTGCTGCTGATCGTGGCGGCTGATCCCCTGATCACCCTGGTGGGCCCTGGCTTGGATCCCGTGCGGCATGACATTGCCGTCTTGCAGCTGCGCTGGATGGCTCCCATGGCCCTCTTCGCCGGTCTGATTGGGTTGGGCTTTGGAGCCCTCAACGCCGCGGATGAGTTTTGGCTTCCCGCCGTGAGCCCCCTTCTCTCCAGCCTCGCGGTGATCGTGGGCATCGGCCTGTTGTGGTGGCACCTGGGGGCGGCGATCACCCTGCCTTCGGCCGCCTTGCTCGGTGGGATTGTGCTGGCGGGCGCCACCACCCTTGGGGCCGTGCTCCAGTGGCTGATCCAGTTGCCCGCCCTGGCCAAGCAAGGCCTGCATCAATTCAAGCTGGCTTGGGATTGGAAGCATCCCGGCGTGCGGGAGGTGCTTCATGTGATGGGGCCGGCGACCCTTTCTTCCGGGATGCTTCAGATCAATGTGTTTGTGGATCTGTTTTTCGCCTCCGGCATCGTGGGAGCGGCGGCGGGTCTGGGCTACGCCAACCTCCTGGTGCAAACGCCCCTGGGCTTGCTCTCGAACGCCTTGCTGGTGCCCCTGTTGCCTGTGTTTGCCAGGCTCACCGCCCCGGAGGATCGTCCCCAGCTCAACGCCCGCATTCGTCAGGGATTGATGCTCTCCAACGCCAGCATGTTGCCCCTCGGAGCTCTGATGGTGGGCCTGGCTGGGCCCATTGTGGCCCTGGTGTATGAGCGGGGAGCCTTCGATCACCGTGCTGCCAGCGTGGTGACGGCCCTGCTGATGGCCTACGGAGTGGGCATGCCGGCCTACCTGGCCAGG
>JBIIJA010000046.1:0-9813 GCA_044234195.1 Cyanobium sp.
AGTCGTGCAGGAGCCTCTGCCGCTCCTCGGCGCCGCCGCGGGAAGGACTGTGGTGCAGGGGGCGTCCCAGCACCTGCGGGCAAAACTCCTCCCAGTAGGCGCGGGTGTCGAGCAGGTGGCGATGCCATGCCTGATCAACGGGATCGGAGGGACTCACGGGGTGGTCCACCACCGCCGCCAGAAAAAGGAAGCGTCGATACTCGGCAATCACACGGGCGGCATGGCCCACCGACCAGCCGTTGTCGTAGGCCAGACCCTGCAAAAACGTTGGGGGGGATCCCTCAGGATCAAACGACCACGATTCAAGGCGCTTGCGGAGCGCCTGCTGGGGCGGGCGCAGGGGGAGGAGGCGCGCGAGTGCCATCGGGAGAGGGGAACCTCATGGGCCCTCCCCAATGGTTTGCGGCCCGGGCGTTGATTCAGCCCTCCACCACCTCCTGCCCGGGTATCACCAGGGGACGCCGGTGGGGAAGGTTGCCGAAGTGTTCTCGGGCCACCGCCAGCAGTTGCCCTTCGCTGGGATTGGCCACTGCCAGCGTTTCCACCCCCACAAGCCGCTCCAACAGATCCGGGCGGTGGCGGCGGACGTGGGCCAACAGCAACTGGCGCATGTCGCTCTCCCCCGTGCCGTGGCCCAGCAGCTACACCGCGTCGGCCCCTGCCATGGCCTCCATGATCCGGGTGAGGTAGTCGTAGTCGCGCGGTGCTTTCTGGCCAGCGATGTCGCGATCATGCCGGTGGCTGAGGTTCTCGCCGCTGCCCCACACCCCATGGGGCGTGAGCACGGCATGCTCCACCTCATCGCCCTCCAGCACAAAGGCGTCGGTGGCGTGGTGATCCAGATGGATCACCAGCCTGCGGCTCTGATCGCCTCGGGGGCTGGCGGACTCCACCTCCGGATGTTGGGGCGTCACCCCTGCCTCCTCCAAGAGATGGCGCACCCGCAGCACGGCTTCCGCATTCAAATCTGGATGGTGCACGCCCTCGCCCACTTCAAGCCAGGTTTCCTGGCCCCCTGGGAGCCGGATCTTCAGGCGCCGTCCATCCAGGGGGGTGACGTCGGCCCCAAGAGCATGGAAGAGGGCTTCGACCTTCGAGGCCCGAAGGCCATGAACCAGCGGATGGCTGAAGAGGGCCTCCAGCGTGCGTTGATGCTGGCGTTTCATAGACAGACTGCCGCTCTCTCGAACCTATCGAAGGGAGCGGGGGTTGCACGCAACCGTCACAAAGTAGGGGCTAGGCCCGCTCAACCTTGATCACATCCACAGGGCCGCGGCCAAGGCGATGGAGCTCGCCGGCCGCTCGCACGGCCGCCTCATGGGTGAGGAAGTGATGGGCCTGCTCGATCAGCCTCACATCCGTAATCGATTGATCCCGTTGATCAATGCCCAAGAAGGCCTCTTTTCCCATGCGCCGGAGCACATAGCGCTCAGGACGGCTGCAGGCCAGGGGATTGGCGGGGTCGATTCCGGGGGTCCAGAACGGCAAGGAATCGCGGGGAGGGGGCACCAGAACGGGACAACCAGCGGGACTGTAATCGCCTCCCGCTGGACTGGTTAGCGGCTCTGAGCTCGGCCCCCATCCTCTGGCAGGCCCTGGTGGTGCACTTCGGCCCACTGCACCAGTTGCTGGGCCTCCCAGAGGGTGTTGGTTTTCAGACAGTGCCTTTGCAGGTCGCAGATGCGATAGGAGCCATCGGATTCGGGAGTGATCGTGAACCCCGCCGGTGTCGTGATGGTCTCGTCCACAGGGAGGGTGGAGCAGCGCTTTACTGGGCTACTCCCCGAGCGGTCGCTCTTGGGAGGTGTGAAACGACTCGTTGCAGGAGACCCTCTCCGCACAGCCCCCCCTTCTCCGATCTCTCCCACCAACTGGGATGATGGGGGTTCGTTTCAACCGCCAGGATGTACACAGACTGGACTGCTGTCCTTCTCCTGTTGCTGACCGCCGTTCCCCTGGCCGCCGTTGTGGGCACGGCAGCTTTCTTCATCTGGCGATCGAAACGGTCCGGGCTGCGCTAACACCCCCTGCCCCAAACATTCGAGACAGGTGCGGAAACGCCCATCCGCCAGGCGAAGAATGCCGCTTCCCCCACAGCGCGGACATGTGGAGAGGCTTTTTGGCCTGGCTGCGGGAGCCGGAGCGGGGAAGGTGGACATGACCAGGCCGTCGAACGGTATTGATTTACACACTTTGGCGCCCTGCCCCCTCCTCAGCCCGGGGTGGAATCCGAAAGCTTCCTAAAGACTCCTCTCCGTCCTCCAAGCCCCCCCTGATCTTCACCTCCGCGAGCAGCTCCTGGGCGCTCAAACGCGCACCCCGCTCCACCAGGCCCACGCTGGCGGCCAGCTTGCCGATCACCGCTGGGGCATCCAGGCCGTGGGCGCGCAGGGCCGCCAGCCCCTCGGATGCCACCCGCTTGCTGAGACGCTTCCCCTGGGCATCCACCAACACGGGGACATGGCCATAGCGGGGAGGGGGGAAACCCAGGGCCTGGCACACCGCCACATGGGCCCCTGTGGCTGACCAGAGATCCGCCCCTCGCACCACATCGCTGATCCCCAGACAGAGTTCGTCCACCACCGTGGCCAGGTGATAGGCGACCACCCCATCGGCGCGCCGCAGCACCACATCTCCCACATCCCTTGTGCCATCGAGCGTGCCGACAGGGCCCCAGCGCTCGTGCCAGTGGATCGGCCCCTCCCTCAGCCGCAGGCGCCAGCTGGGCCAGCGCCCTTGGCGCTCGCCCCAGAAGGGAGGGATGGCCCTGCAGTGGCCTGGATAGATCGAGAGGGTCCCATGGGGAGCGGAGATGTCGGCCAGGAGCCGGCGGCTGCAGTGGCAGGGATAGAGCGCCCCCGAGCGCCGCAGAGCGGAGAGCACCGAGGCATAGAGCCCCCTGCGCTCGCTCTGACGCATCACGGGGCCATCCCAGTGGAGCCCAAGCCAGCGAAGGTCTTGAAGAATGGTGGCTTCCGCCCCCGCCCGCACCCGGGGCCGGTCGAGATCATCCAAGCGGAGAAGCCAGAGTCCATCCTTTTGGCGTGCATCCAGCCAGCTCAACAGAGCGGTGCGCAGGTTGCCGAGATGAAGCTCACCGCTTGGGGAGGGCGCAAATCGCCCGCACACACGCTGCTGGCGCAGGCGCACCCCGCGTTCCAAACGCTCCCGCAGTCCGTCCGACAGAGGCACCATCAGAGGAGAAAAAAAGCGGCCCTATGAGGCCGCCTAGGGAACGCCAAGACAAAAGGGGCCTCAGCCTTGAACCCGGTCTTTGAAGAGCTTGCCGGCGGTGAAGGCAGGCACCCGCTTGGCGGGAATTTTGATCTTTTCGCCTGTTTTCGGGTTGAGCCCTTGGCGCTCCGAGCGCTCACGAGGCTCGAAGGAGCCAAACCCAAGGATGGAGACTTTTTTGCCCTCCACAACGGAATCGAGACGTCGGTCTTGGTGAGCTCGGTGCGGGCGGCAACGAGGTTGACGAGATCAGCTTTGTTCATGGGTTGAGGATGAGCCTCCGGGTAGCGGTCTTGGGGGAATGGAAGAGGAGGCGAATCGGACAGCCGACCGCCACTGGAATTGCGCCGCCTAATGGTATGGGGATTCTCCCAGGGCGGCAACAAGCAAAGGCCAGGGACGACAAGCTTTTTGGCGGTTGAGCAATTCAGCGAAACTTTCCCCGACCAGCGATCGCTCCCTCATTCCCTCCCGAGCCACTCCGTTCTGCCGGCGCAGGCCAGCGCCAGCTCGGACAGCACGGCGGCCCCGCCCACCACCAAGCCATCCCCAGCCAGGGCCCCCAATCCCGCCCCGCTGGCGATCCAGCTGGGGGATCCGGCGGGCAGCCAGTGCATCAGCTCCACCACGCTGCGCTGCTGCCGCGGCCCATGAAATCCCCGCGGCGAGAGCAGGGGCGCCAGGCGCTGGGGCCCCACCGGCACCAGCAAACGCCCGCAGAAGAGGCCATCCTCCGCACCGACCACCCCTCCGCAGGCATGGAGCACGGCAGCCCCAGGGCTGGGGCCCGGCGTCCACCTCAGGCGGAGGCCCTCCAGCAGCTCGTGCTCCGCCCCGAAAGGGATCAGCCCTTCCACCCCCGGCAGGAGATAGGCCTCCTGCTCCTGCACCAGCACCGGCCAGCCCAGCCGCTCCTGAACCCGTCGGCAACGTCCATGGCCATCCCGCCCCAGCAACACGACCCAGCCCGAGGACCGGTTGGCCCGGGCCAGCAAAAATTCCAGAGTGGCCTCCGTGTCTGGAGGGCAATCGATCAACACATCCCCAGCGGTGGTTTCCATCAGCCAGGCACTGCCACCATGGGCCTGGGGGTTGGGGGGAAACAACCACAACCCGGCCCGCACCAGCTGGGGAGGCCGGCCCGAGCGTTCAGGCGCTGCGGAGAACCCCGATCCGGCCATGGCCCGCACAGACAGACGACAGGGGTGACCCTAATTTGGCTCCAATCGCGTCTGCCTTGACGGTGATCAGGATTGGTCAGCCCTGGCCGTTGGGGTCGTGCGCCACCCCTCGGGGGGTGAATTTCTCAGTGGTGGCTCCTCTGGCCACCCGGGTGGAGCTGCTGCTGTTCGCGGACGCGGAGGCGGAGGAACCCAGCGCGGTGATCCCTTTGCAGGGCCATCACCGCTCCGGAGACCACTGGCACGTGGAGGTGGAGGGCGTGGGCCTGGGCTGCTGTTACGGCTACCGGGTGTTTGGGCCATTGGAGCCTGGAAACCACGGCTTCAATCCCTCCAAAGTGCTGCTCGATCCCTGTGCCCGTGCGATTGGCGGCTGGGATGGGTATCAAAGGAGTGCGGCCGTTGGAGCCATACCCAACACCACGTGTTGCCTCAAGGGGGTGGTGACTGAGCGTGACCGCTTCGACTTCGGCCGTGCCCCCCGCCCACGCCACAGCTGGCAAAAGAGTGTGATCTATGAGCTGCATGTGGGGGGCTTCACCCAGGGGGCCGGCTGCCCCGTACCGGCCGAGCGTCAGGGAACCCTGCTGGGGGTGATCGACACCCTGCCCTACCTCAAAGAGATGGGGGTCACGGCCATCGAGCTTCTGCCGGTGATGGCTTTCGACCCTGAGGACGCGCCGTCAGGTCGTTACAACCACTGGGGCTATAGCCCCCTGAGCTGGATGGCGCCCCATCCGGGGTACATGGTGGACGCCGACCCTCTGGCGGCCCGCAACGAGGTGCGGACCCTGGTGACCGCCTGCCACCAGGCCGGACTGGAGGTTTTGCTGGATGTGGTCTACAACCACACCACCGAAGGCAACCAAGCCGGACCGACCTTGAGCTGGCGGGGTTTTGCCGACTCCATTTACTACCACCAAAACAAACGGGGGGACTATCTCGATGTCAGCGGCTGCGGCAACAGCATCGCCGCCAACCAAGCCCTGAGCCGTCGGCTGATCCTGGAATCCCTCTGCTGCTGGGCCAATGAGCTCGGCATCGACGGCTTCCGCTTCGACCTGGGCATCGCCCTCAGCCGGGGGGAGGAGCTCATGCCCCTGGATCAACCGCCCCTGTTTGAGGCCATGGAGGCCCATCCAGAGCTCAGCGACCTGAAGCTGGTGAGCGAACCTTGGGACTGCGGCGGTCTCTACCGGATGGCCGACTTCCCGGCCCGCAGGATCGCCACTTGGAACGGACGCTTCCGCGACGACATGCGCCGCTTCTGGAAGGGGGATGAAAAATGTTGCTGGCCCGTGAGCCAGCGCCTGGGGGGGAATCCCGACCTCTACGGGGGCCAGCCAGCCGCCCTTGGGCAAAGCATCACCTTCCTCACGGCCCACGACGGCTTCACCCTGGCGGATCTGGTGAGCTTCAACCGCAAACACAACCTGGCCAACGGCGAAAACGACCGGGACGGCGACAACCACAACAACAGTTGGAACCATGGGGTGGAAGGGCCCTGCAGCGATCGGGCGGTGATGGCCCTGCGCGATCGCCAAATGCGCAACCTGCTCTCCAGCCTGATGTTGGCCCCGGGGGTGCCCATGCTCTTGATGGGGGATGAGGTGCGGCGCAGCCAGGGAGGTAACAACAACACCTGGTGCCAAGACAACAGCTTGGGCTGGATGCACTGGCAGCCGGATGCGGGCGATCTCGCCCTGCGGCGCTTCCTTTCTCGCCTCATTGGGCTGCGCCAACGGCTCGCTTTCCTGCTCAACCCCGAGGTGCCCATCACCGAGGCGCCCCCGCAGCGGCGCCACGGTGAGAGCCACGGTCTGTGGCGGGAGTGGCACGGGGTGGAGCTGCACAAGCCCGACTGGGCCAGCTGGTCGCACAGCCTGGCTTGGAGCCTCCATGATGCTCGCGAAGGACCCCTGCTGTGGTGTGGCTGGAATGCCTACTACAAGGCCATGCATTTTGATCTCCCCCCCTCCAAGGCGGGCTGGATGCGCGTGATCGACACCGCCTTGCCAGCAGATGAGGATCTCCCGGAAACGCCAGAGCGCTGGTCGCCTGCCGGAGCCCCCCTGGAGAGCCGCAGTTTGATGTTGATGCTCCATCCCTCCCTAGTGGGTTAGATCATTCGCGCAACGTATTTTCCTTCGGGCAATTGTTGCGGCCACGAATCGCGAACCAAACAGGTTGCTACGGTCCCGATAGAAGCATGTAAGGACCCGCAGCTGTGACTCAGTTCCCAGATCCGGTTGCAACGAACAAGGACCACCTGCAGAGGCGCCGCGGTGGCATCGGGCTCTCCTTCTCGGGAGGAGGTTTTCGCGCTACGGCCTTTTCGCTCGGCACCTTGGCCCTGCTGGAAGACCTCAAGCTGCTGGCGAAAGCAAAGGTGATGTCGAGCGTATCGGGGGGATCGCTCGCCCTGTCCGCCTATGTCTGCGCCAAGGCCGGCTCAGAAGCGCAACGCGAGTCAGAGTTTGACTTTGATGATTGCTTTTATCGTCCGTTGATGGCCTTCCTGGAGCAGGAAAAACTGGCCGAGGCATTTGTGAATGTGGATACCCTGCTGAGCGGAGAGAAATTGATCATAAAAGCCGCTGATGCCACCCATACTTTTCTCAATGAGCTGATGAACAGAGCAGAATATAGCTCACAGCGAGCGCTGCTAGGCAACGAGAAGATCACGGAAATGCTGTCCAACAAAAACCTATCACCAGACTATATTTTCTTCAATGCGACAAACATTGCTTCACTCAATCTGTTTCGCTTCGGCATACAACGCACCAATAGCCAGGCCAACAGCGGGTGGATCAATCGACCCGCATTCGTGCTAAACCGCTATTTACTTAACCACAACCAGCAATCGGCCGAAGGCAAGACTCTCTACCACTACACGCAGAGAATTCGCATAGCCGATTGCGTTGCAGCCTCCTTTGGCTTTCCAGCGGGCTTCGAACCTCTGATCTTTCCAGATGATTTCATCCACCCTGATTTCGCAACAGATCTTCGGAGCATCAAAGCCATAGAGAACAGCACTGGCCCAGAAACACACAGCGCTAGCCTGGAGGATATCAAGAATCATTTCCGCAATGATCTCATCTGCGACCACAAACAATATCTCGCTTTTCTCGATGGTGGTTTATATGACAACCTTGGCCTTGCCAGTGTGGAAGACATCCGACGAATGCTCGACAAATCCGCCGCCGAGGAGGATGGGGCAGACGGCCAGCCAATCCATTTCATCATCGCTACAGATGTGGATCAAATTCCCACTCAGTACACCTTTTATACCGATGCTGAAGTGGAACGGCGGTTGAATAAAGAAGCTGGTCAGCCTAATACGTTCATCCCTAGGCTAATTATCCTTGCGATACTCAGCTCTCCCCCATTCCTAGTTGTCCTTATTTTGATTTATATCTTGACGCATCATTCAAGTTTGCCGACACTAGTTGCATGGATGCTCAGCACGTTTATTGCTATTGCCCTTTTTTCTTACTTGCCCGCATTTCTCAGGCCACTTTTCAAGGTTAACACTCCCCGAAAGACCCTGGGTCTCAGCCCCTCATTTTCACGGGGGTCATCCCTGAATTCCTGGGTAGATGTGATCGCGGCGGCATTGTTGAAAGTGTCTCAGAATCCACTGCAGCTTTGGCAGATCATTCAAAACCGGCGCGTCGGTCAATTGATGCCTGCATTCAGTGGCTATCTGAAACGCACCCGCTCCCTCACCTACGGCTATCTGCAACAGGCCTACAGGGGGCTTGACAAGGATAGGGATTGCCATCTGATTCGAAATATGATTTTCGAACTCGCCACGGGACAAGACGTTGATCCAGACTACGCGGCAAATCTAATCACCCTGCCAATTCAGGATTACAGACACCAAGAAAAACTCAATCCTGTTTCACCCATTGCTCGTAAGATTAGTCACGCCAAATCAGTCAGTCGCTTTCTCCAAATCCTCAAGGATGAATCTCTTCATCAAAAGACTGGCTCTCATCGAATGCACATCCAGATTGAAGACATCGAGCTAGGGGAGGAAGGCAGGTATACCAGTCTGGAGATCAGTGAAGACGAGGATTGCCCTGCCCCAGCGACTGAACATTCGAACGAAGCAAGCAACCTTTGGTTGCGTTTACTCACAAAAGCCAATGGGACACTCATGGATGAGGCCATACAAATTATTGAGGAGCTTAATCTCAATCAGGCGGATCAAATCTGGCGTTGGCTCTGCAATCATTTATCGTGTTACAGCCATAGTGATGAGAGCGACTGTTTGCAGGCCCATCCTGAATCGATGAATCTCCACGTGGCCGCTACGATTACCGATATCAACGCAGTGCTCCGGAAACAAATCCATGAAAACCATCAACTATTGGATCAATGTTCTGTGGCTCTTGACGAGAGCACATCCAGCTATTCCTGGATTCCACTCATTTGCCAGATGGCCACAAACGTGCCCACAAATCTGTGGCTAAGAGATGTGAAATGGTACATCCCTGATGCCTACAACAATCAGAGGATCACCAAAAATGGCAAATGGTTTGTCGATAAGCCGACGGACGAAGATCTAAAGGATCGGGATTCACTCTGCCTGAACCTGAGCGATCTAGGAGCTGCGCCAGCTGTAGCCATTTGCACCGCAGCCGGCTACATCAGCACCACATTCAACCTCTTGGAATACTTTTATTCTTGGCTCGGCGGATTCGAACCCGCTCAGGAGAAATTGGTTGCCGAACTGAAAGCTACCCCTTTCTGCTTTGATACGCCAGAGAAAATAGAAGGCCTGGAAAATCTTCCTTACGCAATGCGCCAGGCCGCTTGGAAGCAGCTCAAAAGGGAACATCTTCAGGGGACTCTACCCGTGAACATGCAGGATAAATTTGCACTTTTAGAAGCTCCGCTCAATCGACGCACTGGGCTGCCTGAGACATTCTGGAAAGGAGCAGAAGAGGACTAACGACAAAGCCTGCCCCTCAGGCAAGGCTGCGGAAAGCTGATCAGATCTGATTCGTCGTTGGCCCGCCGGCCGACTGAGCGGGGGATGGTCTTCGGGCCGTGGGGCCATCAGATCCCTTTTTTCGCTCCCCAAGACGCGACTGCATGCAGCACGCAATGGACGGGCGTGTGGGCTTTTGGTGAAGCGGGCGGCGGGAATCGAACCCGCATCATCAGCTTGGAAGGCTGAGGTTTTACCACTAAACTACGCCCGCGATCAGATACGCCAGCAGTCAGAGGCAGCTGACGAGCAGCTCTTGCCCCTGTGACATTGTCCCACAACCACGGCCCCTGGCTCGGCAAGCCAAGGCTCGTGAGGTGAGCGGGAAACTGGGACCCCTGCCAAGCCTCTGTTCTGAAAAGGCTCCGCTCTGGTAGGCGTCGCTGAACTCTTGCCAAT